>NZ_JBFSVE010000006.1:0-117411 GCF_041467715.1 Vibrio sp. 10N.247.311.14 | reverse complement strand
CGCTTGTACGGTGGTGTGAGAGGACGGAGGCCGTGAGGCCTCCTCCTACTCGATTTGAGTTCGACACAATTTTACATGCATGATGTAGCTTGAAGAATGGCTCTTCTTACCTTGCTATAAAATACGCAATCGATAGCGTGTAAATAATGGTATACAGGGTGTTTTAAATATAAAACACAAAAAAAATTGCGTTTATTTTTAATTAGTGATTGAAACTAGAGTTTTTACTAGTTAAGTTACAGGGAACAAGAAGATTAGTGCTGATAGAAAGTGACGTGAGACAACGTACATTCAGCTCAAGGATAGAAAAAAGGAAGAAGTAAGCAATGTTCCAGACTGATGATGTAAGAATTAACAAAGTAAAAGAGTTATTACCCCCTGTTGCTGTTTTAGAAAAGTTTCCAGCGACAGAAGTTGCTTCTTCTACAACCTTTGAAAGCCGCAAAGCGATCCACAATATTTTAGAAGAGAGCGATGATCGCTTGCTTGTTATTGTCGGCCCATGTTCTATTCATGACACAGAAGCTGCTCTTGAGTACGGTAAACGTTTGAAAGTGTTGCGCGACGAACTTGGTGATAACCTTGAAATCGTAATGCGTGTTTACTTTGAAAAACCACGTACAACTGTTGGTTGGAAAGGTCTAATAAATGACCCGTACATGAACGATACGTTCAAGCTAAATGATGGCCTTCGTCTAGGACGTAAGCTACTGCTGGACCTAACTGACATGGGCATGCCAACGGCAAGCGAATTCCTAGACATGATCACGCCTCAATACGTTGCTGACCTAATCAGCTGGGGTGCAATCGGCGCACGTACTACAGAATCTCAAGTTCACCGCGAACTGGCTTCTGGCCTATCTTGCCCAGTTGGATTTAAGAATGGTACTGATGGCAACATCAAGATTGCAACAGATGCGATTCGCTCTGCTAGCGCTTCTCACCACTTCTTATCAGTAACTAAGTACGGTCACTCAGCTATCGTTGAAACAGCAGGTAACCCTGATTGTCATATCATCCTACGTGGTGGCAAAGAGCCAAATTACAGCGCAGAACACGTTGGTAAGATTAAAGAAGAGCTAGCAGCTTCTGGTCTTCCACAAAAAGTGATGATCGATTTCAGCCACGCAAACAGCTCTAAGCAGTTTAAGCGTCAAATGAACGTATCTGATGACGTAAGCGCACAAATTTCTGGTGGCGACAAAGCTATCTTTGGTGTGATGATTGAATCTCATCTTGTTGAAGGTCGCCAAGACCTGGTTGAGGGCAAAGCTGCAACGTACGGCCAATCTGTTACTGATGCGTGTATTGGTTGGGAAGACACTGAAACAGTACTTCGCCAGCTGGCAGACGCTGTTGAAGCTCGTCGTAACAAATAGACTAATTACAGTCAGCGATTAAGCTACTGAAAATTCAAAGCCCTTAGTTAGCAACAGCTAATAAGGGCTTTTTTGTGGATCTTAGTTGAAAACTGGAAGTGTCTGTATTCTTAAATGAGAAAAGACAGTAACTCGTCGACTTTAAGTGACAGTAAAGCTTTATCTTGTTTGGTTTCAACGTTAAGGCGTATTAATGGCTCGGTATTGGACTTTCTTAAGTTGAAGCGCCATGAGCCCATATTCATGCTGATTCCGTCTGTGTGATCGATCTCAACGGCATTATTTTGGTAGTGCGATAACACGCAAGCCATGACCTGCTCTGGGTCTGAGACTCTTCGATTGATCTCCCCGGAAGAGGGGAATCTATCTATACTAGTACTCGTTAATTGGTGAAGAGATTGTTGAGTTTTCGACATCAGCTCGATAACCAATAGCCAAGGAATCATGCCTGAATCGCAATATCCAAAATCACGAAAATAATGGTGTGCGCTCATTTCGCCCCCATAGACGGCATTCGTTTCACGCATCTTCTCTTTGATCAGTGCGTGTCCTGCTTTAATTCCAATCGCTTTTCCACCATGCGTTTTTGCGATTTCAATTGTGTTCCAGGTCATGCGCATATCGTGCAATACAGTCGTGTTAGGCTGTTTGACCAAGAATGCTTCAGCAAGCAACCCTACAATGTAATAACCCTCGATGTAATCGCCTTGCTCATCAAAGAAAAAGCATCGGTCGAAGTCTCCATCCCAAGCAATTCCAAGGTTGGCAGAATGCTCTAAAACGGCATCTCGAGTGGCTGCTTGGTTCTCTCTAATCAAAGGGTTTGGAATACCATTTGGGAAGTTTCCATCAGGGTTATGATGAACTTTGATGAAGGTGATAGGGACACCGAGTTCGTTAAATTTATTATCTAAAGCATCAATGATATGTCCTGCAACACCGTTCCCAGCATTAACCACAATCTTCATCGGTGACAGCTTTGATGGGGTTATGTACGAGAGTAGGTGCTCGACGTACGGAGCAAGAATACTGTTCGATCTACTAGAGTTACTTGGTTGTGCATGAACGAACGGTAAATTGCAGTTCAGCTCTTGATTAAGTTCTTCAATGCGTCGTTTGATTTCATCTAAACCACTGTTTTTACTGATAGGGCTAGCGTCTACACCGACCATTTTCATGCCGTTGTAATTGATTGGGTTGTGGCTGGCTGTGATTTGTATTCCGCCAATCGCTTTTAGGTAACGAGTCGCAAAGTAGACCTCTTCAGTGCCAGTCATACCTAGATCAATGACGGTAATCCCTGACTCGATTAAGCCTTTGGTCATGGCTTCTTGTAATGACAGGGAGGTTTTGCGGTTATCACGACCAATCACTACCTGCGCCAAACCATCGAGTGAGGTTTCAGGCTTAGCGGATAGGACGTATTCGCCAAATGCCTTACCGAGCAGGTAGGCGAGTGGCTCATTGATTTGTTTACCAATGACGCCGCGGATATCGTTGTTCTTAAAGCAGTTTAGGTCTAATGTTGGTTTCATCGATTTGTCGCTGCTTTATTTCGTTTGGTTGTGCTTTGATGAGTGGACTTGTTGCTTGCGCACGTCTCGCCCATAACTGTCTTGATATCGAATGATGTCGCCTTCACTTAAATGACTGCCTGTTTGTACTTCAATCATCTCGAGTGGGAGATCCCCTGGGTTCTCTAGGCTGTGAATATGACCTAAAGGGATGTAAGTGGATTGATCTTCTTCAACTAGATAGGTTTTCTCATTGTTGGTCACTTTCGCAGTACCCGCCACGACTACCCAATGTTCCGCTCTATGGTGGTGCATTTGTAACGACAACTTGTGACCGGGTTTAACGGTGATACGTTTAACTTTGTCGCGCTTGCCTAGGTCGATAACATCGTATTTACCCCAAGGTCTAAACACCTCACGATGATGCACATGTTCTGTGCGACCCGCTTGATTTAGTTGACTGACAATCGATTTAACACCCTGAACCTTGTCTTTATTTGCAACCAATATAGCGTCTTTGGTTTCGACAATAATCAGGTTGTCGACACCTACCGTCGCAACCAGCTTATTTTCAGCATGGATGTAGTTGTGTTGAGAGTCGACGGTTAACACATCACCTTCAATGACGTTATTGTGCTGATCTTTTTCGCTTACATCCCAGATCGCGGACCATGAGCCAATATCGTTCCAGCCGACATCCATCGGGATCACCGCGGCGTGCGAGGTCTTTTCCATCACGGCGTAATCGATTGAATCACTTGGACTGCTTTTGAATGCTTCAGCGTCTATACGGATAAAGTCGAGGTCGGTATTTTGCGTTGCAAGAGCGAGTTTACAAGCCGCTACTATCTCAGGGTGGTGTTCGGCGAGTTCTTCAACATAGCGTGATGCCTTAAACATGAACATGCCACTGTTCCATAAGTATTGTTCTGAGCGGATGTACTCTTCTGCTGTTGCTGTGTCTGGCTTTTCTACAAAGCATTCTATGGCGAAGGCGTGATTGATTGGCTGCTCTGTTCCATTAGTATCAGTTTGAGCACTGGAGGAAAGAGGCTCTCCCTGCTTGATATAGCCATAGCCAGTCTCTGGGGAGCTAGGTGTTATACCGAATGTCACCAGCTTGCCTTGTTTTGCATAATCAACACCACGACTAATCGCTTGTTGGAATTCAGAGGTTTTCGCGATGTGATGATCAGCAGCCAGCACTAACAAGATAGGGTCGGATGCGCTTTGTTCATTAAGCGGTGGTTTACTTAAAGCCTTTAGGGCGGCAAGCGCAATGGCTGGGGCTGTATTTCTACCGACTGGCTCTAGCAGAATACCACTATGTTGAATGTTAGCTGATCGAGCTTGTTCAGCGGCAATAAAGCGATGCTCTTCATTACAGATAATGAATGGGGCATCGCATTTACTATCCATCAAGTGCTCTTCAAGGCCTTGCAGGCGTTGAAGTGTGTGCTGAAGCATTGACTGGTCGCCGGCAATATTGAGAAATTGCTTAGGGTAAAGCTCGCGAGACAGTGGCCAGAGACGACTTCCGGAGCCGCCGGCTAGAATGACAGGTAAAATCATAGCGTGGTAATTAGGTGCATTAGAATACTGCCATCATATTACCACGCTTCACGCTTATTACTTATCGATAACCAAGAAGGATATGACTATCGATGACCTTCCTTAGGGGAGTTCAACATGTCTTTGGGATCGCTAATATTCTGATTATCACCTAGGCTTTGAACGCTGTTATGATCTTGAACATTAGAAAAGTCTTGAGGGTCAATCTTGAGTGTCTGTGTTGGGAACGCGATGTCTGCATTGTGTTTATGAATAATCGCCAGAACCTGTAACAGAACGTCTTGCTTCACTTTGTGGTACCTGATCCAGTTGACTGTTTTTGTGAAGGTATAGATAAAGAAGTTGAGCGTTGATGGCCCAAATTTGTCAAAGTTAACGATCAACGTCTGTTTGGCATCAATATCTGGGTGGGTCTCGAGCATGGTTCTTACATCATCAACAATGAGCGCCAATTTGTCTGCATCTTGATAACGAAGACCAAAGGTTTCATTGATTCTACGATTCAACATTCTCGATGGATTCTCTACCACAATACTACTGAACACCGAATTTGGCACGTACAAAGGACGCTTATCAAAAGTGCGGATGATCGTCATGCGCCAACCAATGCGTTCGACAGTGCCTTCGATTTGACGATCGGGAGAACGTATCCAATCACCGACTTTAAAAGGGCGGTCGAAGTAAATCATCATGCCACCGAAGAAATTCGACAGTAAGTCCTTAGCCGCTAAACCGACGATCAAGCCACCAACACCACCAAAGGTGAGTAAGCCGGAAAGACTGAGCCCAAATGCCTGCATAATGGTTAGGCCGCCCATCACCATAAAGAACAAGCGAGCGACTTTCGCTATCGCTTGTACAGTGGTTTCGTCTCTGGTTTTTTGCTCTAAGACATAGGCTTCAGTGTTAGTGATCATTCGTAAGGTAAACCAAACGAATGTACAGATAATCAATATGTGTTTAAGCGTTTTTAACCAATTGATTTCATTGCCAAACTGGTCTTGAAGTATTAGCCCGATAGAGACTGTAGCAGGCCAACACCAAAGTAATGTGCTGACAGGGGTTTTTAGTGCTTCTAGCAGTAGATCGTCCCAGTGGAATGGGGTTTTCTGAACCAGAATTTCTAAGCGATTATGGATAATTCGCCAAGCTACCCAAGCGAGAAAACTCGCAATAGTGATGAATAGGACGCTGTTTGCCCAATCACTATGGCTCTGGTTGATGTAGGTTTGTACTTGGGTTATGAATTCATTCATTGTGTGTGCTGCCGCAGAAATTATGAATTGGAAATTAGCAGAAACTCGAGTTGTTCTCTACCTTTATAAATCAAGCGATTATGACAATAGTATAACCTTATTCTTGCAGAACTAACTTTTTTTGAGATAGAAACTAATGTAGGTTTGGCTATCCCGTGTAATTAAAATTTCTAAACAGGATTTCAAATGAGCGACAAACAATATGCAGTTATCGGTTTAGGGCGATTTGGTCTGTCTGTTTGCAAAGAGCTACAAAGTTCAGGGGCACAGGTACTGGCCGTCGATATTGATGAAGAGCGAGTGAAAGAAGCAGCGGCTTTTGTTTCACAAGCGATTGTTGCGAACTGCACGAGCGAAGAGACGGTGAAAGAGTTAAGACTCGATGATTACGATATGGTGATGGTGTCGATAGGCTCTGACGTTAACTCAAGCATTCTAACGACTTTGGTGGTGAAAGAATCTGGAGCAAAAGCAGTCTGGGTTAAGGCGAATGATAAGTTCCACGGCAAGATCCTCTCTAAGATTGGTGCTGACCATATCATCATGCCTGAACGAGATATGGGCATTCGTGTTGCGCGTAAAATGTTGGATAGACGCGTTCTTGAGTTTATCGATCTTGGCAGCGGTTTAGCGATGACGGAGATTGTTATTGGTTCTAATTTGTTGGGTAAGAAACTTGGCGACCTTAAGCTGTGTAAAGAAAATGGTGTTGAAGTACTTGGCTTCAAGCGAGGACCGAACCTAACTAAAGCTCCAGAACTGGATGTGAGTTTAGAAATTGGGGATGTGGTGATCATCGCTGGGCCGAAAGAGACCTTATCTAGAAAGCTACGCAATTGGTAATTGGTAATTGGCAATAAGGTAACAGTATGAATTCGTTAAAACGAAAAGGTACTTTCTACACGCTTAAGAGTGATAAAAAGCCACGTAAAGGCTCTGAACCTAAGATTATCCTTACGAGCTTCTTAGGCGTACTTATCCCCTCTGCAATATTGTTGACGATGCCTGTATTCTCTGTGACAGGCCTAAGTTTTACGGATGCACTGTTTACAGCAACCTCGGCGATCAGTGTGACAGGATTAGGTGTTGTCGATACCGGTGAGCATTTCACCTTGGCGGGTAAAATCTTACTGATGTTCTTGATGCAAGTCGGCGGGTTAGGGCAGATGACTCTATCTGCGGTACTGCTTTACATGTTCGGTGTTAGGTTAAGCCTTAAACAACAAGCACTCGCGAAAGAAGCGCTTGGCCAAGATCGTAAGATTAACCTTCGTAAATTGGTTAAGAAGATCATCATCTTTGCATTAGTGGCTGAATTTATCGGTTTTGTATTGCTCTGCTTCCGCTGGGTACCTGAGATGGGATGGTCAACGGGCAGTTTTTATGCTCTATTTCATGCGATATCTGCATTCAATAACGCAGGTTTTGCACTGTTTTCAGACAGTATGATGAGTTTTGTTGATGATCCGCTGGTGATCTTCACCTTAGCTGGCTTGTTTATTTTCGGTGGGCTAGGCTTCACAGTCGTCGGCGACCTATCGAGTAACTGGCGTAAAGGTTTTCGACATCTTCATTTACACACCAAGATTATGCTAACCGCCACTCCGACTCTATTGTTGGTAGGTACGGTATTGTTCTGGCTGCTAGAAAGAAATAACTCAGCAACCATGGAAGGGTTATCGACTCAAGGACAGTGGCTAGCCGCATTTTTTCAGTCGGCAAGTGCTCGTACTGCTGGCTTTAATAGTGTGGATTTGTCTCAATACACTCAGCCGGCATTGCTGGTAATGATTGTACTGATGTTGATTGGTGCCGGTTCTACTTCAACGGGTGGTGGTATTAAGGTTTCGACCTTTGCCGTCGCGTTTGTTGCGACGTGGACGTTTTTACGCCAGAAGAAACATGTAGTGATGTTTAAGCGAACCGTAACTTGGCAAGCGGTAACAAAGTCATTGGCCATTATTGTGGTAAGTGGGGCGTTATTAACCACCGCGATGTTTTTGTTAATGCTTACTGAAAAGGCAGCGTTTGATCGAGTCATGTTTGAGGTGATTTCTGCCTTTGCAACGGTTGGTTTAACAGCTGGCTTAACCGCAAACCTGACTGAGCCAGGTAAATACATCATGATTGTGGTTATGGTGATTGGACGTATCGGCCCCCTGACCTTGGCTTATATGCTAGCTCGTCCAGAACCTTCCTTGTTGAAATACCCTGAAGACACGGTGTTAACGGGTTAATTAGGTCCACGGGCTGATAAATAAAGCTCTGTAAATAAAAACAAAGCTAGCGATATGCTGGCTTTGTTGTCATAGGCTGATCGTTAATTGCTGAATGCCTATCCCTCAAACATCTCAACGTATTCCTCATAGCCTTCTTCTGCTAATTTATCCGCAGGGATAAAGCGCATTGCGGCTGAGTTCATGCAGTAACGTAACCCTGTTGGTTTTGGACCATCTTTGAATACATGCCCTAGGTGGGAATCGCCAAACTTACTTCGAACCTCTGTTCTTGGGTAAAGCAGCTTGTAGTCAGTAGTTGTAACGACATAAGCTTCGCTGATTGGTTGGGTGAAGCTCGGCCAACCCGTACCTGATTTGTATTTGTCTTTTGATGAGAACAAAGGCTCACCGGTAACGATATCAACGTAAATACCTTCTTGCTTGTTATCCCAGTATTTGTTGTCAAATGGGCGCTCAGTAGCGTCTTCTTGCGTTACATCGTATTGAAGTGCTGTAAGCTTCGCTTTGATCTCTGCATCAGACGGTTTTACGTATGTTTTAGCATTCGCTGTCGCATTCTTACTGTCGATGATCTGACGTAGTGTTTTAGGGTTGTCCTTTCTATCATCACCGAAGATTTTATCTAAATACTGATCACGACCTGAAGCGTAACGATAGTAGTTATAACGAACCTTACTCTTCTTGTAATAATCTTGGTGGTAATCTTCTGCTGGCCAGAACTTCTCAAATTTTATCAGTTCTGTTTTTAGTGGTGCACCAAAGATATTAGCTTTGTCGATCTCCATCATGAAGTTCTGAGCAACATCTTTTTGTGCTTGGTTATGATAGAAAATAGCCGGTCGATAATGACGGCCTCGGTCTACAAAAGAGCCTTTGTCATCGGTTGGATCGATGTGTCTGAAGAATTGGTCAAGAACCTGTTCATAGCTAACAACATCAGGGTTGTAAGTCACGTTTATCACTTCGATGTGACCCGACTTGCCTGAGGATACTTGTTTGTAGGTTGGGTTTTCTAGTTCACCGCCAGAATACCCAGAGATAACGTCGGTGACGCCTGTCAGCTTTTCTAGGTCGGATTCTGTACACCAAAAACAACCACCAGCCAGTGTCGCGATTTCACTATTACCTGAATTAGCTGTTTTATCCATTGTATTGGCAGTGCCAGTCTGGCTTACAAACAGCGAAATCAGTGGTAGCGCAACCACGAGTGATACCAATATTTTAGATAATTTATTCATAGATACCTCATCTTGACGTTCTTCTCATTCGATTTTGAATGTACGAATAGAGACAGGTTTTAGATGGAAAAAATTGCATCATTCACAAAAAAATATGTCGCCGAGAAAATCTTGCTCATAAATGCCGCCAGTAGTAGGGTGTCAGTATTGATATCCAATAATAGACAGCGATGGCGGTTATCGTACATCTAAGGAACAACATGCAAGCAGAAGTTAAATGGGTCGAAGGCTTTAAATTCCTAGGTCAATCTCAATCTGGCCACTCTGTAGTAATGGATGGCAGTGGTGGTGCAACCGCGCCAAGCCCAATGGAAATGGTCCTTATGGCCGCTGGTGGTTGTAGCTCTGTTGATGTAGTGGACGGTTTGAAATCTGCGGGTCAAAGCATCACTGGTTGCAATGCAAAGCTTGAAACCAAACGTCGTGAAACAGCGCCGAAAATCTTTACTGTGATTAATATTCACTTTGAAGTGTCTGGTGACAACCTTGATCCTGAGCAGGTCGCTAAGGTGTGTGCGGATTCATTAGAAAAGTACTGTTCTGTATGTCTAATGTTGGGTGCTGGCGTAGAGATGACTCATAGCTGGGAAATCGTTTAGTTTTCTGATTGTACAGCTTGGCGGTAGGCTAATCTTTACGGCTTACGGCTTACGGCTTACGGCTTACGGCTTACGGCTTACGGCTTACGGCTTATCGCTTACGGTTTTTAGGCATAGCCAGACAAAGAAAAGGGCGGAGCACTTTAAAGTGCTCCGCCCTTATTATTTTAACCAAGGTAGAGTGCTATTATTCAGCAGCTTCTACGATAACTTCTTCAACTTGTACTTCTTCTTGGTATTCGAAACCAGGGATCGTTGCGTCAACACGACGGTTTTGAGCACGACCTTCAGCTGTAGCGTTTGATGCAATTGGATTCTCTTCGCCTTCACCTGACGCTGTAATACGGTCTGCTTCAATGCCTTGCTCTTCGATGTATGCGGCTACAGCAGCAGCACGTTTCTTAGAGATCATTAGATTATACTCAGCTGCACCTGTTGAGTCGGTGTGACCAACAACATCAACTGATGATTGAGGGTGAGCTTTAAGTACTTCAACTAATGGCATTAATGCAATTTTACCATCTGTAGACAGTTCAGTACTGTTTGTCTCAAACATACCTTGAGAGAAGCTCTCAGTTTGCGCTTTAGTAACAACCACGGTTGTCTTCTCTTCAACAACAACTGCTGGTTCTGTGATTGGCTCAGATGGCGCTTGAGTCACTGCTACTGCAGAAGCTGTTGCAGCCGCCGCTGATGCTGTTGTGTTGCCAGTACCGAAGTTGTAGCTAACACCAACTGATAGTAGGTTCGAGTTCAGGTCTTGAACGTAGTTGTCGTCGAAATCATCAAAGTATTGGTATTCAACACGTAATGCCCAATCAGAAGATAGTTGCTTCTCTACACCGATACCAGCAGAAAGAACGACGTCATCCTCGCCACCGTGTGAAATGTAAGCAGGACCTGCTTTAAAGAATACGTCAAACTCTTGTTGTACTGCTAGGCGGTACATTGGAGTTAGCGAGATTGCGATCAGTGGATCGCTGAACGCAGCTGTTGTGCCGTTCTTTGAAAAGCTTGTCTTGTAGTCGCCAAGGAAGTCTGAGCTTAGCTCAATACCAAATTTGTCATTAAAATTGTAACCAGAGTAGATGCCTGCACCAATTGCATCATCATCACATTTAGCACCGGCTACACATGCGCTGTCTAGCCAGCCCATACCCACTTTTGCACCTACATAAGTGGTTGCAGCAATAGAAGGCGCTGCTGCTAGGCCTGAAGCGGCAACAACAGCACACATGATTTTTGACAGTCTTTTCATAATCTTATCCTTGGATTAGCTATTATTGTTATCTGAACTTACCAGTAAAA
Organism: Vibrio sp. 10N.247.311.14; assembly: GCF_041467715.1. NCBI lineage: Bacteria > Pseudomonadati > Pseudomonadota > Gammaproteobacteria > Vibrionales > Vibrionaceae > Vibrio > Vibrio sp. 10N.247.311.14. The sequence goes on along the minus strand of NZ_JBFSVE010000006.1, from coordinate 106,305 downwards.
CGATCACTTATTGGGTTACGACACTGCTTATAATAAGTAAATCAAGGTGTTGGTTCAGGTGAACCTGTTTCTTTCTCAGTACTTATATTGTTAATCTGATTGCGTATTGGAGTCAATGAAATTGTTAAATATTATATATTTAAGATGCCTTTATTGTTGGTTTTATCATTTGTTGGAATGTTTATGTTTATGTTTATGTTTATGTTTAAGCTATAGCCTAGCCTCGTCTATTTACCAGTGGCGCTACGGGTAATAAGTAAAAAACTTGCGCTTTATCATGCTTATAAAACAAAAATCCCCACCCAATATGTATAACTCGAATGAGTACATGATTGGATAGGGATTTGAATTGAAGCTATAGCGGTATTTTCACGTTTTACATCACGTAATAGCTCGACTTTGTTTACGGACGCTCACCAGCTAACAAACGTTTTTCAATATCTGCAATGACACCTGGTAGGTCTGCAATGGTATCGATTAGGTAGTGTGGGTTTGATTTGTTTAGCTTAACGCTTGCTTTTTCACGTGCAGCTGCAAGTGTTGTCTCGTCTGCATCTAAATATTCTTGATACGTTAAGCCTGCTTCGTTCCCCGATAATACAAGTCCAACTGTCCACATGCCTGCGTTGTGACCCTCATCGATCCCCGGTGCTGCGTCGTCTACTTTTACACACGCAGCAACGCTAGTTACACCTAGATCGATTACGTTTTTCAGTGCCATAAATGGAGCAGGGCGACCACCTTGAGGTAAGTCATCGGTCGCTACCACGTTATCTGGTCGGTAACCGTAATCTGCAGCAGCAGGAATTAAAACATCCATCACTTCACGTGGGTAACCTGAACAAGACCCGATCTTCACGTTCTTCTCTTTTAGGTTATTGACCACTTCTATCGCATTCAAAATAGGTGCTGCGTGATCGGCTACTTTCGCTTTTTGAAGAGGCATGAATGCCGCGTAGATCGCGTCAACGTCTTCACTTGTCATGGAGCGTCCGAACTGAGCCTTCCAACGAGCGTCAACAGCTGGAATTCGACCCACTGCTTGGATGTGGTCCCATTTGCCGATCCCCATAGGTTCACGCGCTTCAGCTAAGTCGATGTCAAAGTCGAAACCTTGTTTGAATGCTTCAACGAAGATGCTAGTTGGAGCAAACGACCCAAAATCAACGATAGTGCCGGCCCAGTCAAAGATAACCGCTTGGATAGGTGATGTCGTGTTCATAATAGTGTCCTATTTTTGTGTCACTCCCAGTTCAAAGTTCTGGGAAACAAATGGTTGTTTAAGGTTATTGGTTTAAATGTTGATTTCGAGAATTAAAGGTATTCAAAATCTTTGCAGACTTTGGCTATCGCTTTTTCGAATACAGACAGAGCGACTTCTAGCTCGCTGCGACTGATGATCAATGGCGGGCTTAATTGAATCACGTTACCTTGTGACACCTTAAAGCTCAGGCCATCGTTCAGACATTGGTAAAGTACTGCTTCTGCTTCATCGAACGCTCGGTTTTTGGTGATATGGTCAGTGACCAATTCCACTCCCCAGAGCAGGCCGATGCCGCGAATGTCACCAATGACTGGGTATTTCTCTTTCATTTGAAGCAGTTGTTCACGCACGAATGCGCTGTCTGCTTGCACTTTTTCAAGTAGATTTTCTTGCTCAATCACTTCCATCGTAGCCAGTGCCGCCGCGCAACCGATAGGGCTTTTCTCATGGGTGTAATGACCAAGTGAGACTTGTGCTGCTGTGTTGTATTTGTCTTTAGTGACCATGGCTGCAATTGGAACCAAGCCGCCGCCAAAACCTTTACCGATACAAAGAATGTCAGGTTCGATATCAAAAGCTTGGTGAGTGAACCATTCGCCACTACGACCCATACCGTTTGGAATATCGTCGATGATCAACATGACGTTATGCTTATCACAAATCTCACGGATTCGCTTCCAGTAAGCTTTGCTTGGAACTTGAACGTCTGTGTTACGCACTGCTTCGGCAATGAAGGCACCAATGCCACCTTCTTTTTCAATCACATATTCTAGGTAATCGGCGTAGTGCACATCACATGCCGTCTCATTGTTATCGCCTGAGTTTTGCCCGCAACGCGATAAAGAGACATTAAGGGGAAAAGCACCACGATAGGAAACCGCTGGTGGAATGCGTTCTACGCCAGCCATTAATGGCCCCATGCCTTCGCGGAAACACGCTTCGCCCCCCACTGAAATTGCATCGAGTGACGCGCCATGGAATGAATCCCACAATGACACTACTTTGAAATTGTTGGTGACATGTCGAGCCAGTTTGAGTGCCATGCCGATAACCGAAGTACCACCCGGTGCAAACAACACGCGGTTCAACTCACCACCGCAGATCTGTGTCAGCTTTTCAGCGCATTGAACGGCTGTTTCATTGGTAAAGCGACGTGGTGAAAACGGCAATGAAGCCATTTGTTGAGTCACTTTATTAATGATATGTGGATGGCCATAACCCAATTGATGAACATTGTTACCGTGAAAGTCCATGTACTTCTTGCCCGTCGCATCTTGAATGTAGATGCCTTCAGCTGCTTCAAGTGTGTCTAGACAAGGCGTTGACATCGCTTGATGAAGAAATACGTCAGAGTCACGTTTTAACATCGCTTGAGTCGCATCATCGTTTAGCGACTCGTTCCATTTCTCACGCGCTGGCGTGGTGTTCACATCGCCTTCGCTTCGAAAGTGTGTCGCCTTTAGAACAGAATCTTGATTGGCCATCGTCATTATTTGATGTCCCAGTACATAGCATTCTTAACTGCGCCAATTAGAGCTTCAATGTCTGACGGATACACTTCACCGATGTTACCGATTCGGAAGCAGTCGGCGTTTGAAACCTTGCCCGGGTAAATCACAAAACCTTGTTCTTTCAAACGGTCATAGAATTCCTTGAATTGGTAATCGCTATGAGTTGAAGAATAGAAAGAGGTGATAATCGGTGAATGAAGTTCATCATTTAACAGAGGTTCAAAACCAAGAGAGCGCATACCTGCAACCAGTGTGGTTTGGTTTGTTTGGTAGCGACTATGACGAGCTTCGATGCCGCCTTCTTGTTCCAATTCAAGTAGAGCTTGGTAGAAAGCGCGCACTGTATGAGTCGGAGACGTGAAGCGCCATTTACCATGGTTGCTTTCCATGCAGTGCCACTGGTCAAACAGGTCAAGGCTTAATGAGCGAGCTTGGCCTTTGCATTTTTCCAGTTCCGATTGCTTCGCAATAACAAAGCCGAATCCAGGTACACCTTGAATACACTTGTTTGCCGAGCTGATCATGTAATCAATACCTAAGTCAGCAATATCCATAGGGATGCCACCAAAGCTCGACATCGCATCAAGAATGACGGTTTTGTTGTGCTGTTTTGCCAATTTGGCAATCTCTTCGATTGGATTCAACATACCTGTAGTGGTCTCACAGTGCACAATCGCAACGTGAGTAATATCTGAATCCATAGCCAATGCCGTTTCCATTTTGTTCAAGTCAGGCTGTGATGTTTCACCTGGGGAAACGACATGGCATGGAATGTTTAAATATTCTGCGATTTGAGCAATACGAGCACCATACGCACCGTTATCGACCACAAGAAGCTTATCGCTGTTAGAGATAACGCTACCGATTGTTGCTTCAACTGAAGCAGTGCCGCTGCCTTGCATTAATACACTTGTATATCCCGCCTGCTTAGTCGCCAAAGTAACAAGCTTGCTACGAATCACCTCAACAACGTCTTTGTTGTATTCATCATCCCAAGTACACCAGTCTTTTAGCATCGCTTGGCGAACGGTTTCAGAAGTAGATAAAGGGCCCGGTGTCAGCAGTAAGTATTCGTTTCTCATGTTCAATTCTCGCGATTTGTATTTTGGACTATACCAATATTTGCGGTTACTTTAACAACCAATTTAAACGGTCGTAAATAGCCCAAACGTTATTTTCACAAAAGCTTCATATTCAAATTTGTCACTTTTGTTGAGAAATTTTCCGATCTTTAAATTGCCATTTTTTGTTCATTTAATCGTCATAAAAGCCAGTTAGCTTAATACTCTAAATCTGGTACATACCAATGCAAAGGTGTGTGTTAACAACCTAAATGAATTTATGGATATAGAAGCCTCTAGATGGAGCTTCTAGCCTTAACAACTTTAACCTTGGCAATTCCTAACCTTGGCATCGGGCCTGACTGGAGAAAATGATGAAAAACCGTTTTATGAAAGGATCACTTGCAGCTTTAGTTACTCTATTGGCTGGTAATGCTTATGCAGCACAGGAAGTGACGGTTTACACCGCTTTTGAAACTGACATTTTAGCGAAGTACAAAAACGCATTTGAAAGTGAAAACCCAGACATCAACATCAAGTGGGTACGTGATTCAACTGGGATCATGACGGCAAAATTATTGGCCGAAAAAAACAACCCGCGTGCAGAGGTAGTTTGGGGACTTGCTGGTTCTTCAATGGCACTGCTTAAAGAAGAGGGCATCCTGAAACCTTATATGCCTCAAGGTGTAGAAGCATTACGCGCTAACCTTAACGACCCACAGTCTACTCAAGCTTGGTACGGTAATGATGCATTCTTCAATGCAGTTTGTTTCAACGAAGTGGTGGCTAAGCAACTTAACTTACCTGCACCTAAATCTTGGGATGACCTAACGAAGCCTATCTATAAAGGCCACATTGCCATGCCAAACCCAGCATCTTCTGGTACGGGCTACATGCAGGTTTCGGCTTGGTTACAAAACATGGGTGAAGACCAAGGTTGGAACTACATGCAGAAGCTAGACCAAAATATTGCTCACTACACGCACTCAGGTTCTAAGCCATGTGTTCAAGCGGGCATGGGTGAAGTCGCTATCGGTATTTCTATGGCGAGCCGTGGCGCTAAGCTGAAAACTCAAGGCGCTCCACTTTCAGTGATTACACCTGAAGGCATCGGCTGGGAATCTGAAGCGGTAGGCCTTGTTAAGCCTTCTGATGCAGCACAACGTGTTATCGATTGGTCTATTTCTAAAGCGGCAAATGAGCTTTACATCGAAATGTACCCAGTTGTTGGTCACCAAGATGTGACAGGCAAAGCAGAGAACTTCCCTAATGTAGAAAAGAACATGGCAAAAATGGACTTCGCTCGCATGGGCAGCGAACGTGCCGACGTTCTTAAAACATGGTCTGACAAGTTTGACGCTAAATCAGAGCCAAAATCTTAATCTGACGACCTAGTCAGTTACTTAACTATTTAGTTCATTAGAAGTTAGAAATCAGTAAAGGAAGGCTTCGGTCTTCCTTTTTTAGTTTTACGCCTTCAGGTTTTAAGTAAGGTACAACAAATGACAAAGCACTACTCATATTGGTTCAAGCAAGCGTTGGAACAAGAGTTCGGCAACATCAATGCGGGGCTAGATTCGGCTAAGCCGCTCCAAAAAGATGTCAACTGTGATATCGCCATTGTTGGCGGTGGCTATACGGGTTTATGGACGGCGATTTTAATCAAACAACAGCAACCCGAAAAGCATGTTGTCGTGATTGAAAAAGGCCTATGTGGTAGCGGTGCTTCTGGTGCGAACGGCGGTTGCATGCTGACGTGGTCAACCAAGTATCCGACGCTGAAAAAGCTCTATGGAAAAGAACAAGCGAAATGGTTGGTTAAGGAATCGGAAAAGGTTATATACGAGATCGAATCCTTCTGTAACGAACACAAGATTGACGCGCATCTATATCGCAGCGGAACTTACTACACGGCGACCAATGAAGCTCAAAAGGGTGGAATGGAGCCTGTTGTTAATGAGCTGGTTAAGCAGGGTATCAATAGCTGGAAGAAGTGCGACAATTCTTTGGCTGATAAAGCGGGATCTGAACACCATATTGAGGGTTACTACTCAGAAGCTGCGGGTAGTGTGCAGCCAGCGTTATTGGCTAGAGGTTTGCGCCGAGTCGCGCTTGAACTGGGTGTCGAAATTCACGAAAACACAGAGATGACATCACTCGACTATGGCTCTCCCGCTCGAATTCAAACCAAAGGCGGGTCAGTATTTGCGGATAAAGTGATTTTGGCACTCAATGCGTGGATGCTCGATCACTTCAAAGAGTTCAAACGCAGCATTGTGGTTGTCTCTTCAGATATGGTGGTGACCAAGCCCATTCCTGAAAAGCTCAAGAAGTTTGGCCCAGAGAAAGGGGCGGCGGTGGTGGATTCGCGTATCTTTGTCCACTACTACCGAGATACCCAGGACGGACGACTCATGTTGGGCAAAGGCGGCAATAAATTCTCGTTTGCCAATCAAGTTGAAAGCATGTTTAACCAAACGACTAACTACCTGCCGATTCTCAATCAATCGTTCCAAAAACTGTTCCCTAAATTGGAACAAAGTGAATTCGATTACAACTGGTCTGGCGGCTCAGATCGTTCGGTTACCGGATTGCCATTTTTCGGTAACCTAAAAGGCCAAAGCAACATCTATTATGGGCTTGGTTATTCAGGCAATGGCGTTGCTCAAGCCCGTATGGGCGGGAAGATTTTGTCAGCAATGGTGCTCGATATCGACAATGCTTGGACACGAAGCGGTTTAACTAAAGGCCCGTTAGGACACTTCCCGCCAGAGCCATTTCGTTGGGTAGGTGCGATGATGGTGCGTGATGCGGTACGAAGAAAAGAGAACGCGGAAGATTCGGGTAACACGCCATTGTGGCTAGATAAACAGTTATCCAAACTCGCAGGTGCGGCGGGCAAAGCCGACAAGGTTGAATCATAGATTAATCTTGCGTTTAAATTAGAAGTTTACATTAAGGCTCTCAGTGATTTATGGGCAAGTCACTGAGGGCTTTCAACGTTGAACGAACTGTTAATGCTGAACAAATAGCAATCCTTAATGCTTATTATATCTGCAATATAACTGTCATTTAGCTACTATAAATTTGTCACTCAACTGCAATATTCTCAGTTTAAATTTGGTATATACCATATAGAGAGTGCTGTAGTATGAGCAACCAAACTTATTTGAATATTGAAAACGTTGTAAAGCAATTTGGCCAATTTACAGCGTTAAAAGACATCTCCCTATCGATAGATAAAGGCGAGTTCGTCTGCTTCCTTGGCCCATCTGGCTGTGGAAAAACCACCTTATTACGTGCGATTGCAGGCCTAGACTTACCAACGTCAGGTTCCATTGAGCAGAACGGTAATGATACGACCTTCTTGCCACCAGAAAAGCGCGACTTTGGCATCGTGTTCCAATCTTACGCTTTGTTTCCAAATCTCACTGTAGAAGAAAACATTGCGATTGGTCTGAAAAACCAAGGCATGTCGACCAAAGAAGCCCTTGAGACGGTTGAGTCTTGGTTAGAGACCATCGGCTTACCAACATCTGGTCAGAAATACCCAAATCAGCTATCTGGTGGACAACAGCAGCGTGTTGCTCTGGCTCGCGCATTAGCCTTGTCTCCAGGCTTGTTGTTACTCGATGAACCGCTGTCTGCGTTGGATGCGAAGGTAAGAACACATCTGCGTGACGAGATCTGCCAACTGCAACGCAAGTTGGGTATCACCACTATCATGGTGACGCACGACCAAGATGAAGCCTTAACGATGGCAGACCGAATTGTGGTGATGAATCATGGTGTTATCGAGCAGGTCGGTGCTCCTCAAGAGATCTACCAAAAACCTGTCAGTCGTTTTGTGGCTGAGTTTGTTGGTAGCATGAACTTCATTCAAGCTTCTGTTGCGGCTCAAGGCAAGATGCGTATTGCTGAGTCAATGCTGCCGTTACCTGGCTTAGATAATCTCACGCCAAATCTGGGTGATGTTTTTGATATTGCCGTTCGTCCAGAGCAAATCCAGTTTGTTGATCGTTTTAGTGAATCCTTGCCAGTGAGAATCGTATCAAGCGAATTCTTAGGGGCGTTTTATCGTGTTGAGTGTCAATTGCAACATGACTCAACGGCGAAAGAGATCATCGTTGATGTACCCGTCAAAGAGTTCAACCGATTGAAGCTGCGTCGCAGTGATATTTGTTACGTGGCGTTTGATCAAGAAGGCCTTAGAGCTTACTCATCGAAAAGCCTGCAAGTGATGAAAGACGAGGCGGCGTAATCAATCATGGAATCGACTCAAATGATGCAATCTAAGCTGCTAATTCAACGACGAGTACAACCTTTTCTGGCTCGGTTAAGCAAAGACAACGTAATTCTATTTGGGCTGTTGGCCTTTTTGTCTGTGGTCATGACGTTGTTTATCCTGATGCCACTGTGGGCAATGTTGAAAAAGAGTGTTCAGAACGCAGACGGTGAATTTGTAGGTTTACAGAATTTCGCTACGTATTTTGCGTCTCAAAGCCTGTGGCAGTCGGTAGGCAATACCTTCACGCTTGGATTGCTAGTGACCGTAGTCGTGGGTGTCTTGGCGTTTGGTTATGCCTATGCGCTAACTCGTTCATGCATGCCTTTTAAGGGGCTTTTTCAAGTACTGGGTTCTGCGCCTATTCTTGCTCCGTCACTGCTTCCTGCAATCAGTTTGATCTTCTTATTTGGTAACCAAGGTATCGCTAAAGAAGTCTTGGGGGGCAACTCGGTTTATGGTTTGATTGGTATCTCACTGGGCTTGATATTTTGGACGTTTCCACACGCCTTGATGATTCTGACCACCTCATTAAGAACCTCTGACGCTCGCCTTTATGAGGCAGCACGTGCACTCAATACTTCATCGTTAAAAACTTTCTTTATGGTGACGTTACCTGCGGCAAAATACGGCTTGATCAGTACCCTGATCGTTGTGTTTACGCTGGTGGCTTGTGACTTTGGTGTGCCAAAGGTGATAGGTGGTAGCTACAACGTGTTATCGACTGACATCTTTAAGCAGGTGGTTGGTCAACAGAACTTCTCTATGGGTGCAGTAACCAGTATCTTGCTGCTATTACCTGCGTTGCTTGCGTTTACCGTTGACCGCTGGGTTCAAAAGAAACAAAAGAGCTTGTTTGATACTCGTTCTGTCGCGTACCAACCTGAACCTAGTTCACTACGTGATGGCTTATGTTTCCTTTATTGCACCATCATCTCTGCTGCTGTGGTTATTGTGTTGGGCATGGCGATATACGGTTCGATGGTCACCTTCTGGCCTTGGAACAAAGCGCTGACGCTAAACAACTACAACTTCGCAGAAATGAGTACTTATGGTTGGGCGCCATTCTTCAACTCCTTAACGCTTGGTGCTTGGACTGCGGTTATTGGTACTGTTCTGATTTTCTTAGGTGCATACTGCATTGAGAAAGGTCGCGCCTTCGGTCCTGTTCGTCAAGCGATGCAAATGCTCAGCGTTGTTCCGATGGCCGTTCCGGGTATGGTGCTGGGTTTGGGTTATATCTTCTACTTCAATGATTTGAGTAACCCACTTAACTTCTTGTATGGCACGATGGCGTTCTTGGTGATTAATACCGTGGTTCACTACTACACGGTAGGGCACATGACGGCGTTAACGGCATTGAAACAACTGCCTTCCGAAATTGAAGCAACAGCGGCTTCGGTAAACTTACCGCAATACAAGCTGTTCTTTAAGGTGACGTTACCTGTTTGTCTGCCGGCGATTTTAGATATTGCGACATACCTGTTTATTAATGCACTTACCACGACATCTGCGGTAGTATTCTTGTATTCTACCAATACGATTCCAGCGTCAGTATCAGTACTGAATATGGACGATGCAGGTCAAACCGGTGCAGCAGCAGCGATGGCGGTGATGATCATGATATCTGCAGCGAGTGCGAAGTTGATTCATATGCTAATCAACAAGTTATTCGATAAGCGCACCCAAGCTTGGCGTAAACGCTAGCGAACCACTTATATTGCAGTTGGCCAAGGAGTGGCTGACGACAAGAACAAGAATGAAAGGAAATGAAGTGCAGTACGTAAAAATCAAAGATGTCATCGTAGAGCAGATAGAGTCGGGGATGTTAACACCACGACAGAAGCTGCCTGCGGAACGTAAGCTGGCTGAATCGTTTGATACGACTCGAGTTACCTTACGCGAAGCCTTGTCTTCACTTGAAGCGGAAGGGCGCATTTATCGAGAAGACCGACGTGGTTGGTTTATCTCTCCCGAGCCGCTTCGTTACGATCCAACACAAACGCTGAACTTCACCAATATGGCTCTATCGCAGAATCGACAGCCGAAAACTGAGTTGGTGGCGGCGAAAGGAATGTTAGCAACCAAGGAGGCGACTCGGCTTCTTGAGTTACAACCTTTCTCGGACGTTTATCGAGTAGACAGAGTTCGTTATCTTGAAGATAGGCCGGTTGTGTATGTGACCAACTACATTCGACCAGAGTTGTTCCCTAACTTGCTTGATTATGACTTGTCTAAATCGTTGACGGACATCTACCGCGAACACTTTGGTGTGGTGTATCAGAAGATCCGTTACCGAGTGAGCACAACGTCTTTACTTGGCGAGACAGCGCAAGCCCTGCGTGCGACTTCTGGCTCACCTGCAATGGTTGTTGAGCGTGTTAACTACAATCAAAACGGCGATCTGATTGACTGTGATATTGAGTATTGGCGTCATGACGCGATCAGTATTGAGTCAATCGCGCAGCTAGAGCGCTAGTCATACGTTAGAACGTTAGCATATCTGCAATTATGCAGGATTGCCCAATTGAAAAGTTCAAAGGTCTCTTATTCGGAGGCCTTTTTATCACCTGTTGTCAGCCGTTGTGCTAATTCATCTATAATTTAGGAATGAAATGGAATTCTCTGCCATCGTCATCGTGACTATTTCGGCTTTGCTTCACGCGGGTTGGAACGTTCTAGGTAAATCGAATCAAGGATCGGGCTCGTCTTTCTTCTTAGCCTCTGGCTTTGCCGCTGCTGCGATATTGACGCCTTACTTGATCTGGTATGTTCACAGCGTTGGACTGTCAAATATCTTACTTCCATTTTGGCAACTGGTTTTCTTGAGTGGGATCTGTCAAATCATCTATTTGATTGGGTTAGGCGCGGCCTATAAACAAGCTGATATCGGTGTGATTTACCCAATGGCACGGGCACTGCCCGTGTTGATGGTGGGTTTAGGCACGGTGTTGATAGGCTATGAGCTGTCACCTAATCAATGGTTTGGCTTCACCTTGATTACCTTGGGTTGTTTGTTTGTACCACTTAAGAAGTTTTCAGATCTTAGGTTAAAAGCGTATCTCAACCTTGGCGTACTGTGGGCGTTAATCGCGGCCATTGGTACCACGGGCTATTCCATCATTGATAAAGAAGCGCTTCTGTTACTCGATCCTTTGAGCACACCAGTTATAACTAACAAGCACACCGCGATTTTCTACCTAGGCATTCAGTTTTGGGCAATTGTGATTCCGTTGAGTGTTTGGTTATTCGTAACCAACCAAAGAATCGAGTTTACTAATGCTTGGATACTGCGAAAGAAAGCCACGCTTGCAGGCATTATGATGGCTTCGACCTATGGCTTAGTGCTGTTTGCGATGACCATGACTGAAAATGTCAGCTTGGTTGTTGCTCTTAGGCAAGTGAGTATCATTTTCGGCGTAGTGATGGGGATCTACTTTTTAAAGGAAAAGTGGCACGCGACTCGCGGTGTAGGCGTATCTCTAATTATTGCTGGCTTAGTTATCTCATTGACTTAAAAGATCGCCTGAGTGATTGGGGATTTGTGAATAGGTATCTCTATTAAGTTAAATGAAAAAACGCCCTTAGCGAAACAAACTTCGTTAAGGGCGTTTTCTCTTTATCTAGTAAGAAGCTGTAGGTAGTAAAAGACTTACCCCGCTAAATCTTGAGCATCTTGCTGTTTCAACACTTTGTGGCCATCTTCAGTGACACCACGTTTCCAGTAGCTGCTGATGTAGATGTTCTCTTTCGCGACTTCTTTTTCGTTGCGGAAGTATTGTCTTAGCTCACGCATGCTTTCAAATTCACACGCTGTCCATATTGAAACCTGACCTTCTAACCATTCTGTGTTGCGCACGGTTTGTGAAAGTGACTCTGAGGTTTCATCTTCAATCAACCAGGTTACTTTGATACCTTGAGGAGTCTCAAGTACCTGCTTATCTGCTGCTGAGTTGATCTGAATGATAGCGTGACCAGTTGCTGTTTCTGGGAGCGTTTTTACTTTTGCAGAAAGCGCAGGTAGGGACGTCATGTCTGCAACTAAGAAGAACCAGTCTGACTCTAGGTTAAGCCCCTGAATTAAACCAGGGCCAGCCACTGAAACCGTGTCACCCACTTTTGCGTTCATTGCCCATCGAGCCGCAAAACCACATTGCAAATCTGTAGTGATATGGCGAACAAAATCAACTTCAATCCACTGCTCTACAGGATTGTACTGACGAATGGTGTAAGTGCGCATGGTTGGGCGCTCACCTTCGTTTAGCTGGCTTAAATCAGTCGTGCCAAGTGGCGAGAATAAAAGCTTGATGTAGCCGCCGGCACATTCTGTTGGGTATTTACTTAATCCCTCACCGCTAAGCGTTATGCGCTGCATGTTTGGAGTAATTGTTGAGGTTTGAGTAACGGTTAATGTGATAGGGCTAGGCTTGCTCATATAAGGCTCTCTTAGATTTGGATTTCCACATCATAATCCTGAACTAAAAAACACTCAATACTAATAGTTATCATTTACTTTGATTTACACATGTACTACGTAACTTATACGACAGATCCTATTGAGAAACGGATCCTACAAAAAAGAGCCCTTTAGAAAACTAAAGGGCTCTTAGGATTGGTTTGACTCAGCGAACAGAATTAGCTGTTTGCTTGCTCTAGTTCAATCGTTTCTTCAGCGGCTTTCGCAGCTTCTAGCATCTTACGAATAATGAACGATGCTGCCATTGCGATACCTACCATCACGACGGCAAGAACAGTCAGCATTTGGAAGTAATCACCGTAAACCGTTTGCACGATCTCTTGTGTGATCTCTTGACCTTTCTCTAGTGCAATAGACGTTGAGAATACCGCGCCAACAATGCCTGATAGTGCGATAGCAACAGAGAACAAGCTTACTGAGAAGTTTTCAATGTGCTTAGGTGCAACAGACAGGATGAAGGCTACAACCATTGAACCTACAATCACTTCACCGAATGCTAGGAAGAAGTGAATCGCTAGGAAGACTTCTGGGCGGATCAGAATATCGTCACCAACTGTCGTTACTGCCATCGTAAGGATACCGAAAGCGATAGCCGTAAGGATGAAAGAGAAACCGACTTTGGTTGCAGTTGAGAAGTTAATGTTTTTCTTTTCTAGGTTAGAGAAGATACCCGCGATGATAGGGCCAGCAACCATACACCATAGTGGGTTCATTGCCATTGAAGCTTCAGGTGCGACAGGGATGAAACCAAATAGATCGCCACGCATTGTGTTGATCGCTACCATTGTCATCGAAGTCATCATCTGACCGTAGTACACGAAGAAACATGTCGTCAGGAATGTGATGATTAAGATAGTCCCCATTTTTAGCATGTCTGATTTCTTCGATTTCATCATCAAAGAGACAAAGTAGATGATCGCTGCACCACCGATTGCGTACACGATGTTTTGGCCAATATCCATGTTAGAGAACATGAAGAATACCAAGCCGATCATTGCTGCAGAAAGACCAAGGAACGCTGCCCAGTTTTTAGTGCTTACTGGTTTTTGGTCGATTTCAGCACTTGCTTCAACAAGGCCTTTGCGAACAAAGATCATCATCAGAAGCGCAGCACCGGCTAGCACCGCTGAAAGAAGGAAACCACCGTGGAAACCAACAACAAGTACTAGCATTGGGAACAGGTATTGGCCTAACAGAGCACCAATATTGTTTACTGAGTAGTTGATTGGGTAGCAGTTCTCAAAATCTTCTTGAGTTTTGAACGTGCGTTTGTAAAGACTTGGGTAAGAAGGGGACATCAAACCACGTGCATAACTTGCTAACGCAATACCACATAATGCCATCGGAACATTGGTTGCTGCTGCACCAAGTACCAGTAGAACGTAACCACTTGCGAACCCTAGGAAGGCAATGGTTAAAGATCGGTAGGCGCCTAAAAACTTGTCGGCGATAAAGCCACCTGCGATAGCAAATAGCGGTCCGATTGCAGAGAAAGCACCAACAACCATCATGGTGTCGGCTTCATTGTAGTTCAGATCTTCAAGGAAGAAACGAGTCAAGATCACCATGACGCCATAGAACGAAAGTCCGAACATCATTTGGCAGAACATCATTGATTTGTTTAATCTATTCCACATTATTTTATTCTCACGTTTGTATTAATATGTAGTGTAATTACCCGATTATAATATCATTAGTAGTAATACATAAACTGAAATATCTGTCCCAAACAGAACTTTACTCGATATATCTTTTCTTATGAGTGCATTCATATTTCTCATGAATGAGGTTTGCAACGTTAGATTTTGCAAGTGGATGCATGGCGGTATGAAATTTAGCCATCATCATTTGTGGCTAAGTAATGAACTAATAAAGGGAAAGTTAGAGGTAGTCATTCTATAAGTTATTTTGAGTGAGTATCACTTTCAATTAGCTGTTGGGCTTTAGCCAATAAAAAAGCCAGCTTGGTGGCTGGCTTTGTTGAGATATTGAAAACTAAGTTTACAAGAATGCCGTCTCTATAGAGGCTTTCTCTACTCGTGTTCCTGTCTGTTACTCACACGGGGGTGCCATGTGAATCACGGCCAGGCCGCCTAGAGAAGTTTCACGGTACTTCTTGTTCATGTCTTTACCTGTTTGATACATGGTCTCGATAACCTTGTCTAACGAGATAAGACACTTGCTGGTACGTTTCAACGCCATGCGCGATGCATTGATGGCTTTCATTGCACCCATTGCGTTACGTTCGATACATGGCACCTGAACAAGGCCACCGATCGGATCGCATGTCATGCCCAGTGAGTGTTCCATCGCGATCTCAGCGGCAATACAAATCTGTTCGTTGCTACCACCACGTAGGGCAGTTAGGCCTGCTGCGGCCATTGATGAAGAAACGCCGACTTCACCCTGACAACCTACCTCTGCGCCAGAAATCGAAGCGTTGGTTTTGTATAAGATGCCGATTGCGCCAGAGACTGCCAAGAAGTCTTTAAGCTGCTTAGTGTCTAGCTCTTTGATGAAACGATGGTAGTACATCAAAACCGCAGGAATAACGCCAGCCGCACCATTAGTAGGTGATGTCACGACCTGACCGCCCGCTGCATTCTCTTCACTCACGGCAAAGGCAAATAGGTTAATCCAATCCATGATCTCCATTGGATCGTTTTCAATCGAGGCATTCGCTTCAAGCTTTTTAAGCAGAGCAGGTGCTCGACGAGTGACTTCTAGACCGCCATCAAGAATGCCTTCCGTGTCAAAGCCACGCTGCATACACAGAGACATCACCTTCCAAATTTGGTCGGCTTTCCGGTCAATCACATCCATACCTTGGAAAGACACTTCGTTACGCAGAATTAAGCCACCAAGGCTCAGTCCTTGTTGTTCGGATAGTTCAAGTAACTGATCAGCGGAAGAGAAAGGGAACTCAACTTGTGTTTCTGCTTCCTGTTTGCCGTTTTGTAGCTCATCAGCGGTTGCGATAAAGCCACCACCAATCGAGTAGTAGGTTTCCATATCCAGAAGGCTGCCGCTTTCGTCAAAGGCAGAGATAGTCATGCCATTTTCATGCAACGGAAGGTTAGTTTTGTGGAAGAGCAGATCGCTTTCTACATCGAAATAAATTTCATGGTTACCGCTAACCAATAGAGATTTATCTTCAATCGCTTTACGCATTGCTTGGTTAGCACTGGTAATTTTGATGGTGTCGGGGCGGTTACCGAGCAAACCTAACAAAGTTGCTCTGTCTGTGTGGTGACCAATACCCGTCAATGATAACGAGCCGTATAAGTCGATTTGAATACGCTTCACTTGCTTAAGCTGAGCATCAATTTTTTGGGTAAAGTTAAACCCAGCGATCATTGGTCCATTTGTGTGGGAGCTGGATGGTCCAACCCCAATTTTGTAGATATCAAAAATAGACAGCATAGTAACTTCCTGTGAAGACGGTTCGATGGACGAACTCTGTGTAAAATTTGTATTTGGTTAGTTGCACTTCTTTGAGTGAACCTGTTCTGTGGGTGAAACAGTTATGCGATAGAGCGTATTCATTGATTGAAAGGGCTCTTTTATCGACTAGTGCTAACAAGCATAGAGCGATGAAATACAAGAGCGTGCTATGTTTGCTGTAAAGCGACACGTTTATTCTTGTATTACCTAAGATGTCGCTATCAATAGTGAGCATTATTGCGAGCAACATATAAGAATTTCAAAATACTTTTGTTAACAAGTATTGTATACATAATTCACTCCATCTAATCCCCAAAACGAGACTTGAACATAAAATGAGCATTAATCACCTCCTTATTGTGCTGGGTAAGCGACTTAATAAGAATAAATTGACTGATGAAGGAATCAGTCGAGTTGATGCTTTGGTTGAGTATCTGGCGGAGCCTTTGGTAGAAGAGTCGAATCAGCAAACTGCGGTAGCATTTTGTGGTGGGCTAACAAAAGGGCAAACACTGTCTGAAGCCGACGCGATGCACCAGTACTTTAGAAAGCTTGAAAAGCAGCGTGAACATCCGTTTTCTTTAGGGGCGATTTTGCTCGAGCAGCACTCGACCAACACTGTCGAGAACATACAGAACTTGGCCTCAGAGATGATTGCAAGCGGGCTGTTTACTCGCGGGCAAAGTGTGCAAGTGACATTCGTTTCGAATGACTACCATTTACAACGTATATTCGAGATTCAATCGCTCATGGGCGAGCAAGGTTTGCTTAAAGTTCTCATCGAGAAGTGTTCCGCACTTGGGGTAGAGCAGCAAATAGATCGCAGGTTGGAGGCTCATGTTGCGGTGCCATACCCACATCAAAGTGCTCAGGGGCAATTGTTTCTGTTGATGGACGTACTGACGACCTACCGAGTTTATCTTGAAGGTGTTTGTGCGGGCGCATTTAAGCGAGATTTAGAGTTGGTTAGACGAGAGCCAGAAAGACTGTCTTTGGAAGCATTGATCACTGCCAAAGAGCTCGTTGGACGTTCATCTGACTTTGACATTGTGGAGAGTTTACTCCCAGCATTGGAGCGCTGTATCCAGCAGACTTCAGTGGGTACCGATGTAAAAAAAGTCAGGGAATACCTAGCTCTACTAGATACTAACCTGACTTTATTGAATCGTTATTTAGATCCGGAATCGGATCACACACATCGCTGGTGGCGATAGGTGATTATTTCTTTCTCGTGATGCCAAAAGCTAGAAGTTCAGTGCCTTCTTCAGCGATGTTTTTAACCGCTCGAACGTAATCATCGCCCATAACATTGTGCCAGAAGGCTCATGTGCTTTTTACAGTGATTAACTTTGGTTTTCTGAATCTTGCTCATGGTTATTGCGGTAGTACTCCCACTGTTCAATGCGCTCGCCGTCATCGAATACACAGTAAGTTGTACGCTGATTGTTTTCAGTAACCGTGTCTAATTCACCGTCTTGTTGAACACAATAAACCGCTGCTGGGTTAGCGACTGAAACACGTTGGCCCTCGCTATATTCTGCATAGTCGTTTGCACAACCGCCTAATACAACGGCACATACAGCCATCAAACCAATTTTCTTCATGTCTATCTCCTACGTGATAACTCTATAATCGAATGCGTTAAGTTCTACAGAACCAAATGAGAAGCTCTATGAAATTAGTATATTTTAGATTTCAGAAAAGGTTGTCCTAATTTGGTCAAGATATTGAAATAGGTTGATATTTCTTCATGTTTAACGACTTTTTGAGTGTTAGATCAAGCTAAGTGGATTCAAGTTACCGTAGGAATATCCCCGTCCGATCCGTTCTGGTTAGCGGTTGTGAACCTCGAATCTATTGATGATTATGATATGATGCCGCCAAATTCAGTAGAGCAGTCAGAATCATGAGACACCTAAAAACAACCATCCATCCTGATATCGACCATCTAGACAATAAAACGGTCTATAAGCGCAACGCTGCCCGTGCCATTGTGTTAGATGGTGAAGACATTCTGATGCTGTATACAGAGCGTTATCACGACTACACCATTCCTGGTGGTGGTTTGGATGAAGGGGAAGATGTGATCGCAGGTATGGTTCGTGAACTCGAAGAAGAGACTGGCGCGAAGAATATCCATAGCATCAAGCCGTTCGGCATTTTTGAAGAGTTTCGTCCTTGGTACAAAGATGATGCAGACATGATGCACATGATTTCTTACTGCTACTCATGCAAGATCGATCGTGAGCTTGGTGAAACGGCTTACGAAGATTATGAAGTGAAAAACGGGATGAAACCGGTGTGGATGAATATCCATGAAGCGATCGCTCATAACGAAAAGACCATGGCAGAGAGCCCTAAGAAGGGCATGAGTATTGAACGTGAAACCTTTTTGCTGCATTTGATTGCCAAAGAGATGCTTTAGCCGTTATCAATACTAGCCTGCTAAGCTATTTATTTGCCGCCACTTTTGGCGGCAAAATTGTTTCCAGCAATGCTAAAATTTAATAGCGGAAACTAATTATTGAATATAGTTGATATTGTCAACTAAGTGTTTTTGATGTATCTTTACCTCAGCGATGAACCTATCTAGCTTAACTGCTCGGTTATATCGCTAAATCTCGCTGTGAGCCTGCCCTAAACAAAGAATACTATGAATAAAAGACAGTTTATTGCCCATTATCTGCGCATGAATCGCACCTCGTACTTATTGGCGATTGTATTCATCTTTCTCGTCAACTGGTTACAAGTAGAGATCCCTCGCTATATCCAATTGGCGATAGATTTGATTGATGATGCCTCTTCAACTGGCCACCAACAGCTTCAAACCTATGTTTGGATTGTGGTCGGGATGTCGGTTGCCATGGTGGTGGTGAGAATTTTGTCTCGTATTTATGCGCTTAATCCGGGGCGAATTACAGAGGCTGCGCTCAAAAGTACTCTTTTACAAAAGCTGAATCGCTTACCGAGCAGCTTTCACGAACGCTTTGCTTCGGGTCGACTGATCTCGATTATCAACAATGACCTTAGTGGCATTCGACTGCTGTTTGGTGTCGGCTTCTTGCAGTTCTTCAATGCCTTGCTTGCGTTGTCGTTGACGCCTCTTTACATGTGGCGCATATCGCCAGAACTCACACTGTATTCGATCATTCCTATCTCAATCGCTTTTGTGATTTTCCGTGTGGGCTTCAAGCGTATGAAAACGCTGCATTTAGAGCACATGAAGCGCCTACAAAATCTGTCTGCTCAGCTAATGAGTTACCTGTCTGGGATTGATCTCATTAAGAGCCAGCAGATGTCACCTTGGGTGAAAGCTGAAACTGAAAAACTGAACCAGTTATTGCTTGAATGCCGCCTTAAAATTACACGCATTCAAGTCTTCTTTATGCCGGTACTCGACTACGCCAATGACCTGATGAAAATCATCATTCTTGGGCTTGGTGGCTACATGTTAATGAGACAGGAACTCACACTTGGTGAGATTACCGCCTTTCTGACTTACTCAGTTTTGCTCGCTATGCCATTGATGCAACTTGGCAGAATCGCGACCATTTATCAGCGAGGCATGGTCGGTATCCAAAGTGCACAAACCATTCTTAATGCCAAAGTCCCAGAGCTAGATGAAGATAAGCTTACTGAATTAGATGTTGAATCGCTGAAGGGAAAAACGTTTTCCGTTCGCAATCTCAGCTTCAGCTATTCAGGTGAAGAACGCGTGATTCTCGATGACATCAGCTTTGATATTCCAACAGGTAAGAAAGTGGGTGTGTTAGGCGGGATCGGAGCGGGTAAAACGACATTAGTGAACTGCTTAAACCACCACTTGGATGTACCACAAGGTTCTGTTTTCCTTGGTGAAAGAGATGTCACTAGCTTCTCACGCAGTGACTTACGCCGTTACGTGAAAACCGTGACTCAAGACCCTTACCTGTTTTCAGCAACCGTCGAAGACAATATCCGCTTTGGTAGCCTAGATACCGATTTGGCAAAGAGTCAGGTTGATGAAGTGCTAGAGCTCAGCCAGTTGGCTAGTGATGTGACACGTTTTGAACACGGCGATCAAACCTTAGTCGGTGAGAAAGGGATCATGTTGTCAGGTGGTCAGAAACAGCGCTTAAGTATTGCGCGTGCTTTATTACAACCCACCGATCTGATCATCATGGATAACGTTCTATCGGCTGTCGACTATGAAACAGAACGTAAGATCTTGGAAGGTTTGTTTAAACGTTTGGAAAATCAATCGGTTCTTGTGGTTTCACACCGCGTTAATGCCCTTGAATATATGGATGAAGTCATCGTGTTGAACGAAGGTAAAGTGATCGCGAAGGGCGACCACGCCACGTTATTGAAAACCTGTGATTACTATTACGATACATGGCAACTACAGCAGAATGAAACGGAGGCAGCAGCATGTTAAAACGTGTTGATCTCAAGTACCTCAAGCACTTTTTTAAGTTTGCTAAGAAATACAAAGGCTCTGCGATTCTGGGCATCGCTATGCTTCCTCTTTCTGTCATCACGAGCTTGTTGTTCCCTTGGCTGATCATTCAAGTGATCGATGTTCACCTGAGTCACGGGGATATGGATGGTCTGCTCGAATACGTCTTCTATCTCGTTGCCGTGCTGGTGGCGAGTTATGTGGTGGATACCACCTATTCGTACAATCTGCGTAAAACTGGTCAATACACGATAACTGACATGCGCTCAGTATTGTTTGCTCGCGTGCTCAAACTACCGCGCAGCTATTTTGATAACACACCGATTGGCGTAACGCTTTCACGATTAACCAGTGATTTGGAAACCATCGGCGAGACGTTTGTTCAGTCGGTTGTCGGGCTAGTTAAAGACAGCATCAATACCATTGCTCTGTTAGTGATGATGTTCTTTATTGATTGGCAGTTAACGATGATTGTATTGATCATTATGCCACCAGTGATGTATTTGACGGTTTATGTACGAAACCGACTTCGTGCACTCTATAAGGTGACTCGTTCTTCGTTGGCTCGCGGTATTGGCTTTTTACAAGAAGTCTTATTTGGCATGAAAACCGTTCAGATGTACCGAGCGGAAGAGCAAGTCGAGCAACGCTACCAAGGCTATACCGATGAGTTTTTAAGAGCGCAGAAGAAGATCAATAAATACGATGCGATTTTGTTCTCGTTTATCTCCGGCATCACTTCAATCACTATCGCGATTATGATCTGGTATGGCTCTGAGCAAGTGATAGAAGGAGCGCTCACCTTGGGTGTGCTGATTGCGTTCATCAATACTTTAGAGAAAGTGTTTGTTCCGATCCGAGACTTTACTTCGCAGATCGCTTCGATTCAGAGTTCATTTGCAGCGTTTGACCATATTGAAGAACTGTTTGTTGAGCCGACTGAAGAGGAAGGGCGTAACCTGCTGCCATCTAACAAGGTTGAGAAACAGCTTGAACAGTTTGTGAGCCTAGAGTTTAAGAACGTAAGCTTCCGCTACAAAGACGACTCTCCCTACGTTCTAAAGAATGTCTCGTTTGTATTGGAGAAAGGGCATCAAATCGCCCTTGTGGGTTCGACGGGTTCGGGCAAGTCGACGATTCTGCGTCTGATCTCTAAAACCTACCAAGATTATGAAGGCAGCATTTTGTTGAATGGAATAGAGCTGTCACAGATCTCAAGTGAAGACTCTGCTCATTTGTTCTCAATGATGATGCAAGACGTGCACTTATTTGAAGAGACCATCCAATTCAATATCGCGCTGGGCAAAACGCATCTATCTAGAACTGAGGTTGAACAGGCGGCGCGCTATGTTTATGCCGATAAGTTTATTGAACAATTGCCACAAGGTTATGACTTCCACTTGGAAAAGAACGGCTCTAACTTGTCTGTAGGGCAAACGCAGCTTATCTCGTTCGCTCGAGCGGTTGCACAGGGTGGTCAATTGATGATGCTTGATGAGGCGACCAGTTCGGTAGATTCAATCACTGAAGACCTGATTCAAAAAGCAATGCAGCGCCTTTTCAAGGAAAAAACCGTGATTGCGATTGCACACCGTTTGAGTACCGTTCGTCACTCAGATACGATTTTGGTGTTGGAAAAGGGTGAAATTGTTGAGCAAGGTAATCATCAACAGCTGGTGGCACACAATGGTATTTATGCTGGCTTGTTACAAGAATCGATTGTAGAAACGGGCGATTCTCAAGTAACGGTTGCCTGATCACCTCAAATCAGGTTTACCGTTATCGATACTATGAATTGGTGTTGCTTATGTTTCACCAATTTCTATTCTTTTCTAGTATTCCCAGTAGCTTAGGGAAAATAAAACATATTTTACGATTATTAATATGTTATGATCTCCCTACTACTAAAGGGGTGTCTTAGGGCATCGGGATGTATGCAAGCAAAAAGAACCGGCTTGTGTCAGTCACTTTCTGGCGAATATGGAATCGAAAATGTTGTTGGAAGAAGTTGTAGAAATTATCGAATTAACCGACTCAGACCATTTATCTCAAGCAATGGAACTGTTTAACGAGCATGGTTTTGTTGATGCTGAGTCTTTACCTTTTATGAATGTTGTTTTTGAAACAGCACCAGATCAACTTGCGAAGAAGCTGTCGCAGATTGGTTTTAAAGGTTTAGTGCAAGTCGAAAAGAACGAAGATGCATCAGGCTTCACCATTATTGATGCTGACCGTGTTCTGCTAAAAGATTCTGCTTAGTTGAAAGGCTCTGCTTAGCTGCAAGATTCTTCTTAATGACAAGAATAAGATTCAGCTTAGTGAAAAGACTCTATCCAGTTCAGTAACACCCGCTATGATTATTTGAGGTTAACACAGTGACAACAGCAACCGTTTCATCAACAGAACAACATATTTCCAACGAACATTCGCTTTTAGGTGCATCGTTATTAGCGTCTCAAAAAGTTGAGTTGGCTCTGTTCAGTGTGATCTCTAAATTAGCTAAAGCCCTATCAAAAGAGCAGCAACAGTCATTAGGTTTGGATTTGGATACCTTTTTAAGGGAGAAGCCAAGTGAACAAGCCTCGACTCTGAGCCGCTACGAAAATACGTTTGGTGAGCAACTTCCTTTGAAGGCCAATGAACTCAACGATTTTATTTATCATCGAAACTTGGTTACTCGTGGATTTTGGCGTGTGACTGGAGCTGATGTTAAAGGCGGTGAGAAGCTTGCTAACCCAGAGCTTTATTTAAAAGAGTTCTTGGCCAAGTGTGAATACTGGCAAGTGATGCTTGATACTCAAACCAAGTAATCAAATAGAAATAAGAAAGCCATAGCGAACATGCTATGGCTTTTTTGTTGTTTGTGCAAATTGTCTTGAATTCTTTGAATCTAGAGCATCATCTTCAATACATAGTTCCTAGAGACAAAGTGGTGTTTAAGTGTGGCACTGATATGCAGCACAATTAAACAGGCTAGGGCAATACAACTGGCACGATGGAAATAGAAAAAGAAGCCGTTGATTGCAGAGTCGGTAATTAGATTATTTACGCTCACTAACCAAAATAAAGAGTACGGTTCTTTTAGCATTAAGTAGCCGGTGCTGAAAACCATAAACATCACAAGATACATCAAAGAGTGTGCAAGCTTGGCAACGCATTTTTGCCCTTCAGGCACAGAGGTTGGCATGCTTGGCGACGAGCGAAAGTGGCTCCAGATATAACGAACCACAAGCAGTGGCGTCGCAACGGTCGCCAATGACATGTTGAGCACTGACAGCAAAGAAAACAGCTCTGGATGACTGGTGACATTGTGCATCACATACCCTGCGATTGTTGCATAGATGATTACAGAAGCCATTACCCAGTGCAGTACACGGCTTACTAAATCGTATCGTGGATTATTCAAATTAACCTCGTTCTGATCGTTATTAATATAAGATTCATCTCGATGCAATAAACCATTTTTCGGTATATTCGCATCGCGAATTAATCATATAGAACAGTATTACGCGGTATTTTTATAATTTAGAAATTAATGATGTTGCTTCAGGTGTTTTATAATTATCAATGATGTTTTAGAGTGTTAATTCCAATATGGACATAGCAAACTTGTCGACTTCCTAGCTTGTATGCCTATTACGAGATACAGTTAGTCTAAAGATAAATATATAAGGAATGTATAATGCTTCGAATCTTATTGATTGCAGTTATCTCGGTGTTCAGCACGATGAGTTTTGCAAGCGAAGAGGTTAAGTACTCGGAACAAGAGTATTTGGATAGACCGCTGATGGAACGCTATATCTTGGATGAGTTGAAGCAGCTTCGAATGGAACAGCAGGATCTTGAAAGACGCTTGACCATTCAGATGACTGACCGGGAACTGACTGTGGCAGACAAGTCTCTGAATTACGCCAATGTAACCGTAACCTACTTCTTCTACATTATTGCTGGTGTGGCCTCTCTTATCGCGCTGGTGGGTTGGCAATCCATCAAAGAGCTTAAACACACAACTCAAGACATGGCTGATAAGCGACTTAATTCTATCGCTCAAGACTATGAGAAGAAGTTTAATGTTCTTGAACGGGATCTTAAGCGCAAGACCAGAATCATTTCCGACAACAACCGCGAAATTGAAATTATCAATGAGATTCATAACCTATGGTTGAGAGCACAGAACGCACAAACGGCAGAGCAAAAAATTGAAATCTACGATGAAATACTGAAGGTTCGTCCTGGAGATTTAGAAGCACTTACTGCCAAAGCTGACGCTGCTATGGATATACAGGAATACCACTGGGCAATGAGTCTTTGTAACCGTGTATTAGAAGTCGATGACCAAAATGCTCATGCCTTGTATCAACGTGCTTGCGCCTATGCTCGATTAGGGGCAGAAGGTCAAGCTATCGATGACTTAGAGCGCGCTATTGAAGCCAGTGGGTCCATGAGAGAGCTGCTAACTGAAGAGCCGGACTTTGAGATGCTGCGAGGCTTAGAACGCTTCGAAGTACTTCGTGAAGAGTAATATGAGGTAAAGATCCGTGTAAACTAAGGTGGTGGGCTTTGCATGCTCACCATACTTTCACACCTATCGCGCTATGGTTTCTTACATTTCATTTATTTTTTTGATTTAATTGTTATGTTATAACACTTTCTAAGTTCCTCGTTATAACCGCTAAGTATTTTATGAAGTTCCTCCGTATTGGTCTGATCGTTACTGCGATCAGCGCATTTTCCCTTGCTGCTTTGCTCTCTTTTCACTCCAAACCAGCACCAGAAATCTCTATCAAAATAACCCCTTACCAAGGTTCTCAACCTAATGATAAGGAAGTCATCGACTCGCAAGCGACTCCCAACTCTTTGGTTAAGGTCCATTATTTTGTGAAAGTTGGCGATACGCTAAGCAACATCTTTTCGTCATGGCAACTGCCATATGGAACCGTTCAAAAGGTGATGGAAGCGGATCTGGAGTCTTTGAAACTCGACACAATAAAACCTGGTGACCATCTAGAGTTGCTTTTGGATAGTGACTCAAAACAGCTTGTGGAGCTGATTTATCACGAGAGTTTGGTTGAGCAAGCAGCCTTTACTCGAAACGATGATGGTAGCTTCACCTATAAATTCCACGAGATCCCAGGCGAATGGAAAGAAAAACTCTATGCGGGTAGTGTTCACGGTAGCTTTTCAACGTCAGCCTACAAAGCGGGGTTAACTACTAACCAGATAGCCAATATCACCCGCACACTAAAAGACAAAGTCAACTTCGCTCGAGAGCTGAGAGCTGGTGATAGCTTCAATGTATTGGTCAAAGAGCAGTACACGGACGATCACCTAACGGGTAAAACAGAAATTCAAGGTATCTCAATTCAATTAAGAAACCGAGAAGTCGCAGCTTTTCTAGCACCAGATGGTCTTTTTTATGACAGAGAGGGAAATAGTCTAGAGCAAGCCTTTGATAGATACCCAGTCGACAGAAAATTCCGAAGAATCACTTCTTCGTTCAATCCGACACGAAGACACCCAGTAACTGGGCGAATCTCACCGCACAATGGTACCGACTTTGCGACACCTGTTGGTTCACCTATCTACTCAACTGGTGATGGTCGAGTGGTGGCACTTCGTGACCACCCGTATGCTGGTAAATATTTGGTGATTGAACACAACAGCGTATATACGACGCGTTATCTTCACTTGAGCCGCTTCTTAGTTAAGAAAGGTCAGCAAATTAAGCGAGGTCAGAAAATTGCGCTATCTGGTGCTACTGGTCGTATTACTGGCCCGCACTTGCACTTTGAGGTATTGGTTCGTGGTCGCGCCGTCGATGCGATGAAGGCGAACTTACCAATGGCAAGCTCAATTATGCCTAAAGATAGAAAAGAGTTTTTGGCTCGAATTGCCTCTTTTGATGCCATGATTTCTGAGCCAGAAGATCGTGCGAGTTAGAGATATTCAAGCCTAGTTTGGCAGCGAATACAATAACGCCCCTTAGCTAGCGATTCAGCTAAGGGGCGTTTTTCTAGGTAATCGCATGATTTAGCGAGTGATTCAGTTAAGCAACCACCACTGCCGTGCCACTAGCAGAGACCATCAACATGCCATTACCTGTTCCCAAGACTTCGTAATCAATATCTACGCCTACCACCGCGTTGGCACCCGCTTCAATCGCTTTCTGTTCTAACTCTTTGAACGCGTAGTTACGTGCTTTTTCCAGTTCTTTCTCGTAGGTGCCAGAACGTCCACCCACAAAGTCACGAATTCCTGAAAACATATCTTTGAAAACGTTCACCCCTAGAATGGCTTCTCCGGCAATAACCCCTTTGTAATCGACAATGCGCTTGCCTTCGACTGATTGTGTGGTGGTAATAATCATAATGGCCTCTTGTAAGCTTGCTGAGCTGTCACTCGCTTATTGATTGATAGTTTGGTCTTGCTCTTGAATGTCATCGTTCAGTGCTGTCTCTGAGCGTGTGAATTCATGTCTTAACCATGTTCTCAGTTTTAGCACACTTTCTTGTTTTAATTTGTTTTTTGGGCAAACAAAGTAAAAATCTTGGTGCGGGTTAGCAACCGGTTTACCCAGTTCGACAAGCATCCCGTGGCTGATGTCATCCTTCACAAACAAGCGATGTGTAACCAATACGCCTAGTGAACGAATCGCAGCTTGTACTGCTTGAATGGAGACATCGAATGTCAGGTTGCTATGGAATGTGGGCATTGGGATTTGGTAATTGTCGCACCACACTTGCCAGTCGTGTTGTCGCCTGAGGTTAAAAACGCCAATGGTCGGGTTTTGTTTGACGAGTTGTTCGACGCTCAATCCGGTCTGGTTTTTTAATATCGTAGGGCTACACACCAAGATTAGGTCATCGTCGCCCAGTTTCTCGCTGTAATATTGTTCCCACTCGTTGGGTTTGCCATGTACAAGCGCAACATCGACCCCTTCCTGCTCGATATCGAAAGGGCCAGTTAGCGTCGAAATGCGGATATCAAGTGAGGGAGCGAAGGCTTGGAAGTCGGGAACTCGTGGGATCCACCAGTGCATCGCTAGCGAATTGACCATGTTGAGGGTAATGCGGTGGTCGTTAGGCGTTCTGGCAAGCTCTTCGGTCGCCTCTATCACTTGCTCAAGTGCGGGAGCAACTTTGCGGTAATATCGCTTACCTGCGGCATTAAGAACAACACGACGACCGACTCGTTGAAACAGAGGCTTGTTGACCAGTTGTTCTAACGACTTTATCGCTTGGCTTACCGCAGAGTGACTGACGTACAATACCCGCGCGGCGTCGGTCATGCTGCCAGTCTCAGCAACAGCAATGAAAGCATAAACGGATTTAAGCGGAACGAGTTTTTTCATTGGTAAGTTTTCCTTACAGTTATAGTTAATATTACTCGCTATTTTTCATTACGTCACGCCTCTAAAATAGATGTCATAGGAGGTGATAATTATGTCTGATATTACCAAGGCGACGACTTTCATGTTGTTGTCGACGTTCAGTTTGTCTTTAAGTGGCTTGATGGCCAAGTATCTATCTGAAGTGATGCCCACTTCGTTACTCAGTTTTGTGCGTTTTTTGTTACCCAGTCTGTTTTTATTTTTTTTCCTGACCTTTTACAAAATCAGCAAGCCGACACGAGAAATGTGGAAACCTTTGGTGATGCGGGCGATCTTTATGGTGGCGTGTCAGTGGTGTTTCCTTACTTCACTGCAAACCTTAACGCTTGTTGAAGGGGTTGTGTTGTTCAGTACGGGGCCTCTGTTTATTCCATTGTTAGAAAAGTTAATATTTAGAACCAAGATTCATACAACGACGATAGTGTGTTTAGCTGTCACCTTTGTTGGCGTAGTGATGATGGCGGGGGATTGGTCGCAGTTTGAGTTGGGTTCGGAGTTCTTTAGACCTGCGCTTCTGCTTGGGCTTCTCGCGGGGGTATTTAATTCTGGCTCGCAAGTGAGTTTGTACCGAGCGTCTAAAACCAGCCTGACTCCGGCAGAGCTTAACGCGTGGACCTTTTTAGTTGCGGCAATTATTGTGATACCAATGGTGGTGTTTACTTCTGTTTCTGCGGTGCCTGATGTACTTGAAAGTGCAGAGAAAGGAACCTTGTCGGCGTTGCTGTCTTTTGACGATTTACGCTGGATTGTTCTCGGATCACTTGGTCTTGCACTGTTTACCATCAATACCCAAATCTTCCGTTCCAAGGCGTATAAGCTTGCAGACAGTGGCTCCCAGTTGGCACCTCTGATTTTTACTAACATGCTGTTTAGCGCGCTTTGGCAGGGCTTGTTCTTTGATGATGTGTTTTCTACACAGCAGATGATTGGCATTAACCTGATTGTCGTGGCGAGCATCACCAATACATTGCTGGCAAAAAGACACAGCAAGGCGAAAGCCAAACAAAAACCGCACACCACAGTGGCTGTAGCGACTGTAGTGGACGTTGCGGTATTGGACTCGGCAGCTAAAAGCTAACCATTGAGTTATGGCTTATCCTCTGAATGGTTAATTTAAAACTTAGAACAATGAGCGTATGTATTCTTTTACTCGGTCGATGTGTTCGTGCGGGTCAATCTCGCAGCGTTGGTTCATTTCTAGGAATCGCTCAGCGTATTTATCGTAGATTTTGTTTTCCAAAAACAGTAAATACAACTTGGGATCGATATGACCGCTGGTGGCCATGTCGGTCATGATGTTGAGTGATTCGCTTAAGAGTTTACCTTTCTTATAAGGGCGATCACTAGAGGTGAGCGCTTCAAAGACATCAGCAATTGCCATTGCTCTGGACGGCAGAGGTAACTGGTCTTCGTTTAAGCCTCTTGGGTATCCCTTACCGTCGATACGTTCGTGGTGTCCGCTGGCGATATCCGGAATGTTTTGAAGGTAAGGCGGGTAAGGCAACTTGTTGAGCATGGTGAAGGTTTGGATAATATGATCGTTGATCATGAAACGTTCTTCATCGTTTAGCGTACCACGGCGTACTTTCAAATTGTGCAGTTCACCTTGGTTGTATTTAACTTCTCCGGGCTTAAGTACAAACGCTTCTTGCCATACATCGGCAGGGTTAAAGCCATTGTCCCAAGGTATTTTATGCTCCGGTTTGTCTGCAAGCAGAGGCTCCATGACAGGCAAACCCTTTTCCTGACTTGTTGGCTCAGTTCTCTCTTTCTCAACCGACTCTTTTTGGGTGTTAAATCTCTCTTTTTCAGACCAAGACAAACCCAATTGATCATCCAGTGTACGTTTCCATTGGCGTTTGGCTATTTGATCTAAGCGTTCTAGCTGCTCTTCCGTCATAGATTCGCCGCCAAGATTACACTCAGCAACGAAGGCAAACTCCTCATCCAGTTCAGACAGGCTTTGTTCGAGTATTTTGAGTTGTTCTTCTTGTAGTGCACCGTTCGCCATCGCTTTCCAGTAATCGGTTTCCGCTTGCTGTTTCAACAACTCAAAACGCATTCGCACTTCGTGGATTCGGTCGTAAATGGTTTCCAGTTTTGTTGCCTTATCTACCACATATTCAGGCGTGGTCACCTTGCCGCAGTCATGAAGCCAAGCGGCGAGCATCAACTCTTCCCACTGTTTACTGTCCAATGAGAATTGCGGGTAATAGCGGTCATCATCTATGGTTGCTTGAGTTAGCCATTTGGTGAGCTCAGGCACTCGTTGGCAATGCCCGCCCGTATAAGGTGACTTGGTATCAATCGCCGATGCAATCAGCTCAATAAAGGCATTAAGCATGTCTTTTTGTTGCTGCATTTGGTCGATGTTGTCTTTCGCTATTTCCGCAAAGCTGAGCAACTCTCTTAAAAAGGCGTGCTTGTCTGCCTGCATCTTGGTAATTGGTCTCTCATAGCCAATTGCCACAATCCCTACCAACAGTTTCTCTCGGTTTAATAGTGGAAATAGGTACAGGTCTGAATTGAAGATCGAATCTTGGTAATAGTTGAGAACATTGTCTTCTCTGTTCAAATGGATCGTCTCACCAGATTTAAGCTGACACAGCAACCAAGGCGTGTGTTTGATGAAGTCATTGATGTCGGCCTTAAAAGGAAGAATGGCAAGGTTGGCTGCCGTATCAAACACGTCTTTCTCTTTGGATTGAGTGAAAAGGACAATGGTTTCTGCTTTGGTAATTAAATAGCTTTGATGAGCAATGTTCTTGGCTAAGATCGAAAACTCCTGATTCCCGGCGGTGTCTCGAAGTAGGGTAATCAGATCATGAAGCGTGTGTTCCATTAGCTCAATCGAGTGGGCAAGGTTAGCCACTTCTTGAATCATGCTTTTGGGATAATGAGTACGCCTGAAGTCAAATCGAGCGATGTTGTCGGTGAGTTGCATCAGCGTATTGAGTGGCTGAGACAGTCGATTAGCAACAAACCATACGATAGCGAAGCAGATGAACAACATCCCAATCGCGACCGCAACTTGCTTGTCTCGCATCGAGATAAGATCAGCGAGCAGCTCATTGTGTGGCGTCGCTTCTGCCAAGTATAAGGTGACATTTTGAGTCAGTTGAACCGGCGTTAGCGTTAGTGCCCAAGTGTTTAAGTTGTACTCAACGTTTTTTAGATTGAGGTTAAACTTCTCTTCATCAGAGATAAGCGGCGCAATAACGGACGCTTTCAATGCTTCCATCTGTTCACGTTTGGGCACATTAAAGAAGCTTTGGTCTTGCTCACTGCCAGAGAGATTCCCCGTTGTTTGGTTGTTCGTTTGCTCAGTTTTACTTGTGTCATCAGATTGGGAGTCAGGCTTGGGTACTGATAGCTCAAGTTGATGCTGACCGAGAAGATTAAAATGTTGATCGAACAAGGCGAGTCGGGTTTGCGGAGAATAAGCTAATTCACTGATCTGAGAAGAGAGGGAACTCAACGTAAAGTCGGCACCAACCACATGCTTGCCATCGGCAGAACGCCTAGAGAGTGTAATGCCATTGGTTTGCAGGAAATAGAATAGATAGGGCTCAGAGAGTTGTATTGAGCCATCAGGCTTTGCGTTACGAAACCAAGGACGAGTGGTGGGGTTGAACTTACTCTCTGCTTGTCGAGTACTGATCACTTGATGTGCGCCATCAAGATAGGTAATAAAGTTTTCACCGTCTAGATTGGTGCTGCTAACCATCATGGTCGCTTTAGCGGGCGCGCTGTTTTCGGCTCTCTGTTTATTGGTGCTTAATGGACGAAAGATTCTGAAGTCACCATCTTCAGAACCATAAAATAGAGCGACCAAATTGGTGTTTTGCTTGAAGATGATATCGACCGAAGCAAGCCAAGAGTCTTTTTCGACAGCGGAAGCTTGATGAGCAACAAACGGGCTCACCGCCATCACATTTAAGGTTGTGATAACAGGGGCAATGGCTTGTTTAAATACTGATTCCAGTTTGTCGCGGTGCTCATTACTGATCTCGCGCACTGTGCCTAGCAGCAGCTCTTGGGAGTGCCGATAACTAATCGAAATCAATACCGCACCGACAAGTGTTGTCAAAATTAGGAAAAGGCTAGTGATGTGGATACTCAGCGGATATCGTCTTCTTCTCATCTAACACTCCAGTTTGTAGGCTGGTTTAAGTATTGACGAACTTGGGTAGGTTGCAAAAAATTGGCGCAATTACCGAGTGTGTGCGGTTCTACTTAGATAAGACCAAGCGCTGGCTGGCTCTGGTTAGCCACGTATTCCCGTGTCGTGTAAATGAACCAGTAATAAACCTTTATGTTTGGGTGCTAATTGTCACTTTCAGCTGATAAACTGGCCGAATTGTTGCCATTAGGCATTCATTTTCTGAAGTATTCTTTTCCTGAAAGAGATTCAGAGTTACTTTCTGAAAAACGTATTTTGACCGAGCGAAGAGGGCATTGATTCATGGAACTCAAAGTAGATACTCACACCCACACATACGCAAGTGGTCATGCTTACAGCACATTGATCGAAAACGCCAAGTCGGCAAAGCAAAATGGTTTAGCCATGTTTTGTACTACTGATCATTCAGAATCAATGCCGGGCGCGCCACACTATTGGTTCTTCAGCAATCAGCGTGTGCTCCCTCGTTTTATTGAAGATGTCGCAATTATTCGAGGTGTTGAGTCAAACATCATGAACACACAGGGTGAAATCGACATTCATCCGAGTGTGGATAAGAACTTGGATTGGGTGATCGCGAGTTTTCACGAGCCAGTATTTCGCCCATCGGATGTCGCTACCCATACAGAAGCATTGTTGAATGTGATTAAGGGCGGTCGAATTGATGCGCTTGGTCACTTAGGCAATCCTAATTTTGATTTCGATTTCGAAGCCGTTATTCAATGTGCGGTTGAGAACAACGTGGCGATTGAGATCAACAACACCACACTCAAAGGCAATAGCCGAGTTGGCAGTGTTGACCGCTGCTATGAGATTGCAAGAATAGCGAAAGCGAAGGGTGCATTTATTACAACAGGCAGCGATGCGCATTTCTGTTTAGATGTCGGTGGCTTAGACTTAGTCGCAGCATTGTTAGATGAAGTGGGCGTAGACTCGAGTAAAGTGATTACCCATTCGCCAAAGCAGTTCCTAGCCTTTTTGGCCTTGCGCGGTCGTAATGAAATCCCAGAATATTCAGATCTTGTTTAAGAGAATATCGGCGGGTTTGCATTTCGACACAATCAATTTTTGTGCCTGAAAGATTTTTGTATACACTAGCCGAAAATAATAAAGTCGAAGTGCCACAGTAATGACGGCTCTAACTTCAAAGACACCGCTTCACTTGGAGAAACAATGAAAACTCGCTCAATCCTTTTATCTGGCTTAATCGCTGCTTCAGTATTGTCTGGCAACGCATTTGCTAATGTAGACCTTAAGAAAAACATGCAAGAAATGAAGCTTGCGTTCAAACAAGCGGCAGAAGCTCAAAGCATTGAAGAGATGCAAAAGCCTATCGTTCGTTTAGATACGCTAGTGGCAGAGCTGAAAACGGGTGTTTACCCAGTCGAGAAAGAAGACAACTTCATGGAAGGCTTCAAAAAGATCAGTGCATCACTGGATAGCATTGAGCAGAAGCTAGACCAAGGTGACTTAGCGTCGGCACAGCAAGAACTTCGTACTATTGATGGCCTTCGTGAAGAGTACCATGAGAAGCGTAACCCAAGCATCTGGAGCAAGATCTTCGGTTAATTCGTTAATCATGAACGTTTGCTAGATAGGTAACAAAGAGCAAACCTCAAGATTCGATTTCTAAAACGCCGCCTTACATTACCCTCTTTCGAGGAAGGTGTAAGGCGGCGTTTTTATTGTCTCTTTTATCGAAAGCCTGCTGCAAAGAGATGAGTATTACTTTCTTAGTTTTAGTGTTGTAACCAGTATTTAACGAAAAAGAGTGTGCGTTAGCTTCAATTTTTTAACTTGCTGTTAATCTTTACGTTTACCTATATTCCAAGTCCCTCATAATAAGGGAAATTTATAAAGACTTGGAATAATGCGCCGAACCTCGTTCAACTTCTTCATGTTACTTGCAACAGCATTAAGCTGGGCGCTAGTGACATTAATGCCTGTTATCAATGCTCATGGTAATAGTGCGGGAGTATGGGCGTCGTTATGTACGGTCAATGGCTTTGAATTGGTTCAAATCGAAGAAGGCGAACCTAATACTCATAAAGGAAAGCCGTGTCCGTTTAGCCATTTTTCCACGTTTCACCAAGATGAACTTCCCACTACACTACTGACAACTCGACTGAGTTCTATTGTCTCCGACAGCTACGCTTTTTTGGCTCTAAGCGAACGCTACACGAGGCAAGCCCCGCGCGGCCCTCCCTTTGTTATTGCTTAAACCTAACCCATTAAAATAATTAAAAAATAAAGTATTAAGTAAAGTTAAACATGCTCAGATTACTTTCTGATTTTTCAGAAGGTATGTTTGCGTGTGTCAAAGGAAATTATAATGTTGAGAAATGAATCTCAAACCCCTGCGAAAGCACAAGCAACTTCGCAGTCTAAAAGCAGTGCAACAACCGGTTCGGAAACCAATATAAAAAGCAAAGACCGCAATAAAACCCTCTATTTCCTCACATGGCGCTGGCACTTCTATGCTGGGCTATTTGTTATCCCGTTTATGTTAATGCTGAGCATTACAGGTTTGGTGATGCTGTTTGATGATGAAATCGAGTTAGCTTTTCATCACGAAGCCATTGAGATTGTTGCATCGGGCGATCCGATTAAAGTGTCACAACAGTTAACTGCAGTGCAGAATCAATACCCACAAGGCTCGGTGACGCAGTTTGTTCCGAGTAAAGCCCCTGATCTCGCTAACCGCTTTTCGCTATCACTTGAAGACGGAACATCTGTTTTCGCCACTGTGAATCAGTACACTGGCGAAGTGGTCGGAGAAATTCCACGCAGCGATAGCCTGTACCAACTAGCGAATGATATTCACGGCACTTTGTTGATTGGTGATTGGGGTGATTATCTAATTGAAGTCGCAATAAGCTTGTCTATTCTGTTGCTCGTCAGTGGCATTTACTTATGGCTACCGAGAGACAACGCAAGCCGCGCTGGTTTTCTCAAGCTGAGAGTGTCATCCGGGCCACGTGTTCTCATGCGTGATCTGCATGCGAACATCGGTGGTACCTTATCGCTTATTCTGTTGTTGTTTATTCTATCTGGATTGGCATGGACAGGTTTTTGGGGCGGTAAGCTTGTTCAAGCATGGAGTACTTTCCCTGCTCAAATGTGGGACGATATTCCATTGTCTGATAAGACGCACGCTTCCCTCAACCATGGATCAGAAGAAGAGCTCCCTTGGAACTTGGAGCAAACACCACTGCCTTTGTCTCAAGATAAGCCAGCAGAGCACGTTCATCATGTGGAAGAGGCTACTGAACCTCACGACCATTCTAAGATGGGTGAAGATCACTCTCAACATATGTTGTCAGCAAGCAACTTCGACATTGATGACGTTACTGAAAAAGCATACTCACTTGGCTTTACGCAATACAAGGTCAATTTCCCGCGTTCAGAAACGGGCGTTTACACGGTCACAGCCAATACAATGGGTGGCGATATCATCGATCCAACGCAGGATCGTACCACGCACCTCGACCAATATTCTGGTCGTATACTGGGTGAGGTGACATGGCAAGATTATAACTTCATTGCCAAGACGTTAGCGGTTGGTATTTCATTGCACCAAGGTGACATCAGTATCATCAATAAGCTTCTAAATGCCTTGTTTTGCTTGGCGTTCATTGTTGTGTCTGTGACTGGCGGTGTGATGTGGTGGATGCGCAGACCTTCAGGTCAACGAAAGCTTGGCACGCCACCGAAGTTTGGCGATGCAGGGCTTTGGAAGACAGGTTTAGTGATCGTGATAGTTATTTCAGTACTGTTTCCACTGGCGGGAGCGACGATCGTGACAGCAATGCTGCTGGATTGGTTACTATTTTCACGCGTTGAGAAATTCAAGACGGCATTGAGTTAATTGATATACAAACTGACCTCCTTTTTGAGGAGGTCAGTTTCATTATTCAGATGACATGCTCTGTTTATTAAGAAGACGTTAGACTTGTACAGCTCTATATTTGATAAAGCTCTAGATTTCATAAAGCTCTAACGGAAGCCCGTCAGGATCGGCAAAAAAAGTAAATGCTTTACCTGTAAATTCATCAATTCGGATCTGTTCGACTTCGATTCTTTGTTCTTCCAAATAGCTTTTGATTTGTTGAACGTCATCAACACAAAAAGCTAAGTGTCTTAGCCCTTGAGCTTCGGGAAAGCTAGGCCTTTCTGGCGCGTTAGGGAAGCTGAATAGCTCTATTTGAGCACCATTAGGTAGCGCTAAATCAAGTTTGTACGACTGGCGAGCCTCACGATAGTTTTCGGCAATGATCTCAAGTTTCAAAATCTCGGTGTAAAAGTGCTTCGATGCGTTGTAGTTTGAACAGATTATGGCTGCGTGGTGTATTCCTTTCAACATCAGTTTATTTCTCCTGCCAACTTGTCACCTAAGTGCTCCATGGCGTAATCAATGAATACACGCAGTCGAGCGGGCATGTACTTGGTTTGAGCAAACTGCATCGCAATCGCACCATGGTAATTACTCTTGATGGTCCAATCTTCCAACACTTGTACTACAGCCCCTTCAGCCAACGCATCTTGAATCACGAAGTCATGGAAAATACCGACGCCTAGACCTTCTTTCACACCTTTCAGTCGCATCTGCGAGTGGTTAACTGCGTAACGTCCACTGACGGGTACTGTGTGAAATTCATCATCTTTAAGAAAATCCCAAATGTGATCTTTGTCTGTCTCTGCAAGATACAAACAGTCGTGTTCAGACAGCTCGGTAGGGTGGTGAGGAATCCCCTTGGCATCTAAATAGTCAGGGCTTGCACACAACACGAGGTTTGTTTTTCCTAACTCTTTCAATACTAAGCTTTCGTCGGGCTTATCAGTCAGGCGGAAAGCAATGTCGATGCCTTGACGTAAAATATCGATGTCGCCGTCAGCCGCTCTCAATTTAAGTTGGATTTCTGGATACTGATTTAAGAATGGAACAACGAAAGGCTGCAATACCGAATTCAAGAAGGCTTCAGGCGCCGCTACCGTTATCGAGCCTGCAGGTTCGGTATGGTCGGAGGTAGACAGTTCAACGGCTTGTTGCGCTGCGTTGATCATCACCACACTCTGATCATAAACCAATTGACCCGCTTGCGTAATGATAAGGGTACGAGTGGTACGCTCAAACAGTTTCACCGATAGCGCTTTTTCCAAGCGGGTGATGAGCTTACTCAAGGCTGATGGTGTCACGCCTAACTGTTTTGCTGCAGCCGTAAAACTACCTTCGTTAACCACCAAAATGAACGAGGCGAGATCCGGAAGCAGGGCGATGAGTTTTGGGTTAATCATAAGTATCCAGTTAAGCTAGTTTCAACGATGAACTTAATGGTCATTGTGAGCGATTTACTTTGATTTGTGAATCAATTTCATTAATTGATTGACGTGATTGCTCTGATAGGTTGTTGTGTTTGAAGCTCATCTGTATAGCGGCGTTGCTGCTGCGCATTCTGAGATGAAAAATTGAGATTTGATATGAAAGCGAAATTAGACGGAAATTATAGCTAATTTGGCGTTTAAAAAAGCAGGTGAAGGGCGTTAATGTGCCCTATGTCACTGGGATGAACTATTATTCGTGCCTCATATTCATTAATGTTTTTCCAACTGGAGGGATAATCGAAAAGGCGATGTTCAACTAGAATATAGAGATTAGTTTTACAGTGTAAATGATCGTTTTAGGATCGTTTATATCCCTACATAATGCGGCGCGCGATGCTGCTGAATAATAACTAGGAAGGAATGAGACAATGTCTTCTGCATTTTACCAACAGATTCAAAATCAAATCGAAGAAGTTAAAGAAGAAGGTCTTTACAAGTCTGAGCGCATTATTACTTCTGCTCAAAAAGCAGCGGTTTCTATCTCGACTGGTGAAGAAGTACTAAACTTCTGTGCAAACAACTACTTAGGTCTTGCGAACCACCCTGAGCTTATCGAAGCTGCAAAAGGTGGTATGGATCAGCACGGTTTTGGTATGGCTTCAGTTCGTTTCATCTGTGGTACTCAAGATTCTCACAAAGAACTAGAGCAAAAGCTGTCTACGTTCCTAGGTAAAGAAGACACAATCCTATACACGTCTTGTTTTGATGCGAATGCTGGCCTATTCGAAACGATTCTAGGCAAAGAAGACGCAATCATCTCTGACGCGCTAAACCACGCTTCAATCATCGATGGCGTTCGTCTATGTAAAGCGATGCGCTTCCGTTACGCGAACAACAACATGGAAGAGCTAGAGCAGCAACTTATCGCAGCTAAAGAAGCTGGCGCTCGCCACACGCTAATCGTAACTGACGGCGTATTCTCAATGGACGGCGTAGTAGCTAACCTTCCTGCTATCTGTGACCTTGCAGACAAGTACGATGCACTAGTAATGGTTGATGATTCTCACGCTGTGGGCTTCATGGGTGAAAACGGCGCTGGTACTCACGAGTTCCACAACGTTGTTGATCGCATCGACATCATCACTGGTACGCTAGGTAAAGCAATGGGTGGCGCTTCAGGCGGTTACACGTCTGGTAAGAAAGAAGTGATCGACTGGCTACGTCAGCGTTCTCGTCCATACCTATTCTCTAACTCTGTTGCACCTGCAATCGTATCTGCGTCTATCCGTGTTCTAGATCTTCTAGCTGAGTCAGGTGACCTACGTACTCAACTATGGGAAAACTCTGCTCACTTCCGTACTCGCATGGAAGAAGCGGGCTTCACTATGGGCGGTGCTGATCACGCAATCATCCCAATCATGCTTGGCGATGCAAAAGTAGCGGCTGAATTCGCAGAGCGCGCTCTAGAGAAAGGTATCTACGTTGTAGGTTTCTCTTTCCCTGTAGTACCAAAAGGTCAAGCTCGTATCCGTACGCAAATGTCTGCAGCACACTCTCGTGAGCAACTAGACCGCGCAATCGATGCGTTCATCCAAGTTGGTAAAGACATGGGCATCATCTAATTTTAAAGGGGTGTCACGAGCATCCTTTAATTAGATGGAACACCACCCAGTCGAACATATAGATTTTTGATTCTCGCCTTACAGTTAGGCGAGATGAACTAGGTAACATTATGAAAATTAAAGCACTTTCTAAACTTAAGCCTGAAGAAGGCATTTGGATGACCGAGGTTGAAAAACCTGAAATGGGTCATAATGATCTTCTTATCCGTATTAAGAAAACCGCAATCTGTGGTACAGACGTACACATCTACAACTGGGATGAGTGGTCACAAAACACAATTCCAGTACCTATGGTTGTAGGTCACGAATACGTAGGTGAAGTTGTTGGCATTGGCCAAGAAGTTCGTGGTTTTGAAATCGGCGATCGTGTATCTGGCGAAGGTCACATCACATGTGGTCACTGTCGTAACTGTCGTGGCGGCCGTACTCACCTTTGTCGTAACACAACAGGTGTTGGTGTTAACCGCACTGGTGCATTCTCTGAATACCTTGTGATCCCTGCGTTCAACGCGTTTAAGATCCCTACAGAGATTTCAGATGATCTAGCATCAATCTTTGACCCGTTTGGTAACGCAGTGCACACGGCGCTTTCTTTCGACCTAGTTGGCGAAGACGTGCTAATTACTGGTGCTGGCCCAATCGGTATCATGGCTGCAGCTGTTGCTAAGCACGTTGGTGCTCGTCACGTTGTAATCACTGATGTAAACGAGTACCGCCTAGATCTTGCTAAGAAAATGGGTGTGACTCGCGCAGTAAACGTGATGGAAGAGAAGCTTGAAGACGTAATGTCTGATCTTGGCATGACAGAAGGCTTCGATGTAGGCCTAGAAATGTCTGGTAACCCATCTGCGTTCAATAGCATGCTAACTAACATGAACCACGGCGGTAAGATCTCTCTACTAGGTATTCCACCATCAGACATGGCGGTAGACTGGAACCAAGTAATCTTTAAAGGCTTGGTTATCAAAGGTATCTACGGTCGTGAGATGTTTGAAACTTGGTACAAGATGGCTTCATTGATCCAATCTGGCCTAGATCTAACACCAATCATTACTCACCACTACAAAGTGGACGACTTCCAGAAAGGCTTCGACATGATGCGCTCTGGTATGTCAGGTAAAGTAATTCTTGATTGGGAATAAGCTTTAGCTGAGTAACAAGATATTAGAAAGGCGACAGTTTTTACTGTCGCCTTTTTTACATCTCGGAACTCAAGAAAATGGGCGATATGATCAAGGTTAAGTTGCCCATTTTTTACAGCAATGAGTTGTTAACCCAATGCAGCAGCCTGCATGATTAGGCCACAGATGTAAGCGCCGTATGTACCGAGTGCGTAACCAAGTACAGCCATTAGAATACCTACTGGAGCCAATGCTGGGTGGAATGCTGCTGCTACGATAGGAGCCGATGCTGCGCCGCCAACGTTAGCTTGGCTACCGACAGCCATAAAGAACAATGGTGCACGGATAAGCTTCGCCATCACAATCATTAGAATGGCATGGATAGTTAGCCATGTGATACCAATGAAGAAGTAACCTGGGTTGTCTAAGATAGCCGTCACATCCATTTGCATACCAATCGTTGCAACTAGGATGTAGATGAACGCTGAACCTACTTTTGATGCGCCACTGTGCTCAAGACTGCGTGTTGATTTGAAGCATGAAGCGATGAGCGCGAACGTTGTCACCATTACGATTAACCAGAAGAAACCAGATGTTAGGCTGTATTTCGCAAGTTCTGGAGCGTTGGTTGAGATCCACGGTGCAATCATGTCACTGAAAAAGTGAGCTAGGCCGGTAAGACCGAACGCAATCCCCGTGATCTTCATGAGATCGGTTGTGGTTGTTGGGCGAGCGTTCTCTTCTTGGTATTTAGAAACGGTTTCTTTTAGCTCTTCAATAGATGAGGTATCCGCTTTTAACCATGCATCAATCTTCTTCTGACGACCTGCCATGATAAGTAACACGGCCATCCAAATGTTTGCACAGATAACATCAACCGTAATCATTGCAGAGAAGAGTTGGTCATCAACCTCGAACACTTCTTTCATTGCTGCTTGGTTTGCACCGCCGCCAATCCAAGAACCAGCAACGGTTGTAAGGCCGCGCCATACGTCGCCAGATACGAGGTCAGGGTTGATTTGGTCGATGATCAAGATAGCCAGCGGGCCACCGATGATAATGCCGACAGTACCGGTTAGGAACATGATGACGGCTTTTGAACCAAGGCCAAAGATTTTACGTAGGTCTGCTGAGATGATCAGTAGAACGAGTGCGCTTGGTAATAGGTAGCGACTTGCAACGAAGTATAACTTAGAGTTTGATGCGTCGATGATGCCTAAACTGTTCAGTAGAGAAGGAACAAAGTAACAGAGCAATAGACCCGGAACGAACGAGTAGAATTTTTTCAGTGCGCTATTTTGGCTACTTTCCGTGATAAAAACACCGCCAAGAATAACAGCTAACATGCCCATTATTACAGCATCATTAGTAATCATTATTATATCTCCTTTAAGGTGAGCGCAAAGGTCTCACTTTTTGAATTGCAGGACTATACCGATAACCGCTATTCGTTACAAATTGTAACGATAGACATGCTTTGAAATGTTTATGTTAATTTTAACGGGTTAAATTTGTGAATACAGTACGCTACTTATTTGCATGGTGAATGGTTAAGTTGGAGCTTGTGCGGCGTATTTAGATATATGCAATGTAACTCAAGCCTTAGAGGGTGGTCGCTATGAATTGGGGCGATGATTGAATGACTTAAATGAGTGCATATATAGCCATGTTTAC
The DNA here is from genome assembly GCF_041467715.1 of Vibrio sp. 10N.247.311.14. Classification (NCBI taxonomy): domain Bacteria; kingdom Pseudomonadati; phylum Pseudomonadota; class Gammaproteobacteria; order Vibrionales; family Vibrionaceae; genus Vibrio; species Vibrio sp. 10N.247.311.14. The sequence continues at coordinate 64,513 of NZ_JBFSVE010000006.1, read as the reverse complement.
GGTGTGGTTTATGCGAGGTTGGAATGTTTCAATAATGTAAAAAGTGAATTCACTTTTGCCATGTGGTCAGAAATTAAAAATTTTAGCTAGATCACATAAATCTTTCGGATTACGAGTTCTAGCACCTGATACTTATGCTCATTTGACGTTTTGTAGGGAGTCAATGAAAGAAAAAGCGGCCTAAATAGCCGCTTTTGATGGTTGCCTAGTATGGTTATCTAGCGCCGTTATTTAGAGTTCTGCTTAGGACTCTTCTTCCTCAAAGCCATCTGCATAGCCTTTCGGTGGCGGTGTCCAACCACGTTCAGAACGAGAGTGTTTGTCTGAACGGTCTTTTTTCATATCTTCTTTCATTGCTTCTTCAAGGTGAATGAAGATTTGTCGGTAGTTGTTGTCGTAGCGTGGGTTCTCTTCCGCTTCAGACCAAGCTTGGTAAAGCTTTTCAGACTTACGGCTCTCAACACGTTGATAAGTCGATTTTTGCTGCTCGACGAAGAATGGGTGATGACCCAAAGAACGCAAGGCTTCAGCGCCCATTTCAAGAGCAGAATGGTAGGTCTCTGATTCAACAAAGTCTGCCCCCGCTTCTCTTAGGCGATAACTATGACCACGGTCGAATGCGCGGGCTAAGATTTTCACTTTAGGGTAGGTGTGTTTAACGTATTTCACTAATTCAACGCTTGAGTCTTGGTTGTCGATTGCCACTACTAGCATCGCGGCTTCTTCGATTCCGGCGGTATGCAATAAGTCGTGACGAGTCGCATCACCAAAGTAAGATTTGATATTGATAGAGCGCAGCAAGTCTACTTGGTTCGCTTGGTGATCCAGAACCACCGTATTGACATCGTTCGACACCAGCAAGCGGTTAACGATTTGACCGAATCGACCAATGCCCGCAATGATAACGGTACCTTTCTCTTCGATGGTATCTTCTTCGCGGTCGTTAGATTTTTGTTCGTAACGAGGAAGAATCACTTTATCAAATAGAATGAACAGCCCTGGTGTTAGGAACATTGAAAGTGCCACAACCAGCGACAATGTTTGAACGATGTCAGCAGGTAATACGTGGTTTTGAGCTGAGAAGCTTAGTAGTACAAAACCAAACTCACCGGCTTGCGCCAAGCTCAGTGTAAACAGCCAACGGTCACTGTTTTTGATTTTGAAGATCAATGCCAACGTAAATAGCACCAAGGCTTTAAGAAGCATAACGCCAAGAGTGAGGCCAATGATCAAACCAAAGTCGTTGAATAGAACATCAAAGTTGATGCCAGCACCAACGGTAATGAAGAACAAGCCAAGTAGCAGCCCTTTAAACGGGTCAATATTAGACTCAAGCTCGTGGCGGAATTCACTGTTCGCTAAAACCACACCCGCAAGGAAGGTACCCAAAGCCGGTGATAGGCCGACTAGGCTCATCAGTGCAGCAATACCAATCACCAACATCAGTGCGGTTGCAGTAAAGATTTCACGCAGGCCTGAGCTTGCCACGAAGCGGAACAGTGGACGACTCAAGAAGTGTCCGCCGACCACAACAATCGCAATAGATGCTGTGATCACAAGGCCATAAGCCCAACCGGGTAGGCCAGCAACAAGACTTAACTCTTCATGATGATCAGAGGCCGAAGCGACCGCGCTTTGTGCAGCTTCAATTAATTCTGGCAACGCTAATAGAGGAATGAACGCCAACATAGGGATGACGGCAATATCTTGGAACAGTAGGACTGAAAAAGCGTTCTTGCCGCCTTCTGTTTTGGATAGCCCTTTTTCGTTAAAGGTTTGGAGTACAATCGCGGTAGATGACAGTGCGAAGATCAAACCGATAGTCAGCGCAATGGTCCAAGGTTGTCCGAAGAAAAGGGCGATACCCATTACAATCGCGGTAGTGCCACCAACTTGCAGGCCACCCAGCCCCATCAGTCGGTTTCTCATTGCCCAAAGCATCTTAGGCTCAAGTTCAAGGCCGACCAAGAACAGCATCATAACCACGCCGAACTCGGCAAAGTGTTGGATGGTTGTGGTCTCTTCACCCACTAAGCCGATGATTGGGCCAATCACAACACCAGCAATGAGGTAACCTAATACAGAACCAAGACCAAGTCTTTTGGCAATAGGCACGGCAATAACTGCTGCGACTAAGTAGATAAACGCTTGTAGAAAATATCCCGTCATTATTTAACCTCTGCCATTAGTTCTTCTACGTAGTGGTTGAGTTTTTCTGCTTTGCTGGCTTTCTTAATATTGATCTTGCCGGCAACCAACGCCTCTAACAGCACTTTATAGCTATCGACATGCTCTTGAATGCGGTTTTCTTCCAACGCGGTACGCGAGCCAAATAACGCAAAGGGCGCGAGATAGTTCATCCCACACAGAGAAGCAGTTTGTTCGATTGGGTGAAGCAGCTCTCGAATAGTGAAATGGTTGTAACCATCACTTTGGTAGGCATCTTTTTTACCACCTGCAGTAATGCTACATAATAAGTTCTTACCCTGTAGTTCATTGCCATCGGCGCCGTAGGCGAAGCCGTATTCAAGAACAAGGTCTTGCCACTCTTTAAGAATTGCCGGTGTTGAGTACCAATACAAAGGAAACTGAAAAATGATGATGTCATGGTCTAACAGGCGTTTCTGTTCACGGTCGATGTTGATTTTAAATGTCGGATACTCGGCATAGAGATCGACACAGGTAACACCGTCAACGCGTTTGGCTTGTTCAAATAAGGGTTTGTTTGCTTCAGAACGATGTTGAGAAGGGTGGGCGAATAGCACCAAGACTCGATTTTTCGACATATAGCCCTCTTTGTCCATTAACGAATAATATTTATTGGAATTATAGTTATACAATAATAGAAGAATGGTTGAACAACAACGAATTAGCCCATACTTCTTTGTTTAGATACGTGTGCTTTCTGCGTTTAATTATATAAGACACCAGTCATTTTGTGTCTTTCAGGCACAAGTAGCCGATGACTGAGTAAAACTAATTATTCACGAATAGTAAAAGCGAATGTGGGCATTTTATGTCACCGTTGGTGGGTAACGTAAATAATCCAATAACCCTACATAGAACGATAATGAATAAAGGAAAAAACTATGAGCATGGACTTGCGTCAACAATGTGATTTGTTGCTTTCTGGTCATCTAGAACCGACACCAGCACAAACATTCGCTCAGATGGCTGAATGGTGTGAAACACACAATGTGAGCCATGATAGCTACGGTGATGGCGAGTTTATCGAGAGCTTTGAAAATAAGGTCGCAGAGCTGCTTGGTTATGAAGCCGCCGTGTTTGTTATTACCGGCACCATGAATCAACCCACAGCATTAGAAATTGCCTGCCAAGAGAAAAGAAACCCGGTAGTAGCGATGCATGAGTCGAGTCATATCATTCGCCATGAACGCCAAGGGTATCAGCTCCAAAATCGTTTCAACGTGCTTCCGGTCGGCAATGTATTTCGCACTTGGAATGTTGATGACTTAAAGGCATGGCCTGATGAGATTGCAGCCGCTCTTTATGAATTACCGATGCGCGAAATTGGCGGTCAATTGCCAGAGTGGGAAGAGCTTGAAGCTATAAAGCAATACTGCAAAGAACAATCGATTCACCTTCATATGGACGGTGCACGTTTGTGGGAATGCGGCGCGTATTATCAAAAGCCATACAGCGAGATTGCTCAGGGCTTCGATAGTGCTTATGTTTCGCTGTACAAAGGTCTCAATGGCCTTGGTGGTTCGTTATTGTTGGGCGATAAAGCCTTTGTCGCGAAAGCATCGGCGTGGATGAAGCGCCAAGGTGGCAATGTTTATCACCGAACGCCTTATGTGGTTTCAGCAGCAATGCAGTTTGATGAGCGATTAGAGTTGATGCCATCACTGTTTGAGCGAACAAAACAGATCTACCAAATCTTATTAGACTATCCTCAGTTCACTGTTAATCCGCAGCAACCGCAGGTCAACATGCTTCACCTATATTTACCTGTGAGCTATGAAGACGGCATTATTGTGAGAGATAACATAGCGAAGAAACACAAGGTTTGGATAGGAAATCCAGCGATCAGCGAATTGCCAAACCAATGTAAGATTGAATGGTATGTTGGTGATAACTTACTGAATCTGCCTGATCATGAGCTGATCGACATTCTTGATTTTATTAACGAAGAGCTGATTTGATTACGGAAAAGTTGATTTGATTACAGAAGAGCTGACTGCAGAAGAACTGATCTAATTGGAACTGAAATGGATACAGGAAAGGGTTCTTATATCCATTTATATAGCTAGGATGTCCGGCTCTGTTACATATACTGGTTGATGTACACATCAACTAAGAACATGAACACTGGAACCGTACTGAGAAGTCCGAAGAAGACGATTGGCACCCAGTTTTTCATTTTCTTTTTAGGTTGCTCAGTGTTATTCATAAATTCGGCCTTAAATTCGTTGTTGAGTCTGTTTAGCTTTTTGGTACTAAAAATCTAAGTGTATGGTATCAAATAAATGGGTTTAGCCCTATGTAGATTTAGAGAACCGTGGTGTATATCAATCACATAAAATGTAAGTGATTCATAAACGGTTCATAAAGGTTCAACAATAATGAACCTATTAGAACAAGCATTGCCTTACTCGGCATATCAAATAAACAGCATTTAAAGATTTGGAGAATACAGAATGAAAACAATAGGAAACATCATTTGGTTTCTGTTCGGTGGCGTATTTATGGGACTAGCTTGGTGGTTCTTCGGACTGCTCGCATTCCTAACCATCGTTGGTATTCCATGGGGTAGAGCGTGTTTCGTTATGGGTAACTTCTCATTCTTCCCATTTGGTCAGGAAGCGATTTCGCGTGACGAGCTAACCAATGAAATGGACATCGGCACGAGCCCGCTAGGCGTGATTGGTAACGTGATTTGGTTCTTATTTGCGGGTATCTGGCTAGCGATTGGTCACATCATGTCAGCTGTGGCGTGTTTCATTACCATCATCGGTATTCCGTTCGCGATTCAGCACCTTAAATTAGCGGTTATCTCGCTGGCGCCAATCGGTAAGACGGTTGTCGATAAACGTGAAGCAGAAGCGGCGCGAGTAAGAAATTACAAAGGTTAAGACTACAGTTTAAGCCTTATATAGAACTGAAAAAGCACATCACATGATGTGCTTTTTTGTGCCTCGTTTTCTATCTAACGATGCCCCAATCTCACAAACACTCACTAGACATTGTTGAACAAGACTTCAAGCCTAAGGGTGATGTTGGCTTCTCCGTGTGTTTCTCGTAAGGCTCTCGTTCCCACTGGTAACGCGGGGTGACCTCGTAAAACAGCCATTCCTTCCATACATTTTCTCTATACGTTACCGACACTTGCGAATATTCGTTGTGGTTATACGGTTCGCTGGTCGCGGTTATCGTGGCGCTGTATTACAGAGCTTGGTCTTGAGAAAGGTAATGGTACAAGGTAATGCCCGTACCATACTCCCAGCCTTTGAGGTCATCGTTATAGCCAGCAAAGTTAGACCAACGCGCTAAGAAATCGTCACTCAAAGAGAGGTCAAAATCGATATCAGTGATCTCTCCCGTCTCTTTCTTCTCTTGATACACACGTTGGGTTAGCCGGAATACTGCATCTGTGGTGAGCGGGTAGGTAAAACGATAGCGAGCCTCTATTCTTGGGCGTAATGTCGCTTTGATATTGAAACTACTGTAACCCTTGGCATAGGCGTCATAACGAAGGCCAAGTGCATTTTCTAACTCTTCAGAATCTTGTGGGAAGAAGTCTAAGAATTCTTCATCGCCAACAGACTCGTAGATTAGCTTAAGCCTTTTGCTGACAAAGGGTAAATGCAGGCGTGCGTTGAGCTTGGTGGAATAATCCACGTCACCGCCCTCAGAATAGATGAAATCATTATACCAACGTACAGAGGTTCCGGCTCTGGCGTCCTCGGTAATACGGTCATCCACAAAGAAGTTATCGAACCATATTGCGGGCTGACAAAACTTGCTGTTTAGGTAGTGGTCAGCTTTTTCGACGCGCGTGTCTTCTAACGGTTGGCTGTGACACTCATCCTGTTCCTCCGCGAAGGCAGAGTGGGAAACGAGCGATGCTAATAATGAGGAGTTAACTATCCAACGACTCAATGGAACCTGTTTGTCATTCTATGTATCAATAGTTTGACTATAACTAAGCAGTTATGACAATGCGACTTTTAAAGAGATTTATCTTAATCAGTGGCTATTCAAAACAGAGACTTGAATAACATATGGCAGGTAAAGAAAACGGGCTCAGTAGGTGAGCCTGTTTGTCGATAAGTTTATAAGTGACTTAATGGCAGATTACATTGCCGCTTCGAAAATCGCAGAGATTTCTTCGTGGGTCGCTTGTTTAGGATTAGTAAAACCACAAGCATCTTTTAGTGCGTTGTCAGACAGAGTAGGGATATCTTCTAGCTTCGCACCAAGTTGCGCGATACCTGTTGGGATGTTCACGTCATTTGCTAGTTGAACAATTGCTTCGATCGCAGCTTCTGCACCTTGCTCTGGTGACATACCTTCAACGTTAACGCCCATTGCTTTTGCAACATCACGTAGACGCTCAGGACAAACTTGCGCGTTGTAGCGTTGAACGTGTGGTAGCAAGATAGCATTACACACACCGTGTGGAAGATCGTAGAAGCCGCCTAGCTGATGCGCCATCGCATGAACATAACCTAGTGACGCGTTGTTGAACGCCATACCCGCCATGAACTGTGCGTAAGCCATTTGTTCACGTGCTTCAATGTCTTCGCCGTGCGCTACTGCCGTTCTTAGGTGAGCTTGTACAAGTTCAATGGCTTTAATCGCTACAGCGTCTGTAATTGGTGTCGCTGCGATAGAAACGTAAGCTTCGATTGCGTGTGTTAGCGCATCCATACCTGTTGCAGCAGTCAGTGATGCAGGCTTAGCAAGCATTAGTTCAGGATCGTTTACTGAAATAAGCGGTGTTGTGTGCTTATCAACGATAGCCATCTTAATGTGGCGCTCTTCATCAGTGATGATGCAGAAACGTGTCATTTCTGAAGCGGTGCCCGCAGTCGTGTTGATAGCGATAAGAGGCATCATCGGTTTTTCAGATTGATCGACACCTTCGTAATCTGCAATCTTGCCGCCGTTAGAAGCAACCAAAGCGATACCTTTTGCGCAGTCGTGTGGAGAACCGCCACCTAGAGAAACAACAAAATCACAATCGTTGTCAGTCAGCAATTCTAGACCATCGTTCACGTTAGTGATGGTTGGGTTTGGTTGAGTGCCGTCGAATACAACTGCGTCTACGCCACGCTGGCTAAGAAGGTCTTGTACCTGCTTAACTACGCCAATTTGATTCAGGATCTTATCAGTAACGATCAGACCTTTTTTAAAGCCTTGAGACTGAATGCTATCAGCAGCATCCTTCAGACAGCCAGTACCCATGAAGTTGATTGTAGGGATGTAAAATGCAGTAGACATTGGAAAACTCCGTTAATTATGATTTTTAATTTCCTACATGTTGTCGGCATTCAAGTGGTCGACCATTGATCTGGAACAACTTTGATTCCGAACTACCACTTTGTGGCTAGTCGTTGTGATAGGGCTCATATAGCAATCGTTTTCATGTTTTTTGGTTGTGCTCTTTGTCAGTAGTGGTTAGCGATAAATTGGCTCCACCAAGAGCAGAATGGTGCTCTATAACAATGAAAAGTAAGCTTTTTCATTGAAAGCTGCTCTAGTTAGGCTTGTGTCGACTTTTTATCTGAGTCGTCACTGCATTCAATTTGAGGTTCTTGTGACTCTTCAGAATCAAGCGTGTCTTCTGGCTCCTCGTCATAGTATTTGACAAGAAAAGGGGTGAGCATGACAGATGACGGTAAAAAGTGCTTCATAGTACCTCCCGGTACCTAAGTGTATTTCTTGTATGGTATTGGTTTAATATGTGGCAAAATTTGCGATACATCATGACTTGTGGCTTGTTTTCTATAAATTATTAGATTTATATACAGGCTCACAAAATTGAGGGTAAAGTGATGCTCCGCCCTTTGAGGCAACGATAAAAACAACGACAAAAACAGTGCATGCACTGCTCAACAGCGCGAATAATAGGAAATAAAATGAAGTACGATTGGATATTCTTTGATGCAGATGAAACCTTGTTCCATTTTGATGCTTATCAAGGAATGAAGCTGATGTTTTCTCGCTTTGGTGTGGATTTCAGCGAGCAAGATTATTCGGCTTATCAAAAGGTTAACTTACCACTTTGGGTCGATTACCAAGATGGTCGCATTACCGCAGACCAACTGAAACATACGCGCTTCGAAAGCTGGGCTGAAAAGCTTGAAACAACAACCGCTGCTTTAAACAGTGCATTTTTAACGGCGATGGCGGATATCTGTTCTTTATTACCGGGTGCACAAGAGTTGGTGGAGTCTTTAAAAGGCAAAGTGAACATGGGCATCATTACTAACGGTTTTACAGAGCTTCAGTCTATCCGTTTAGAGCGTACAGGAATGACGGATTACTTTGAGCACGTGATTATTTCTGAAGAGGTTGGGGTAGCCAAACCGGATGCCGAGATTTTTGAATATGCGCATAAGCTGGTTGGATTGCCATCGAAACAAAGAATATTGATGGTCGGGGATAACCCACATTCAGATATTCTAGGCGGACTCGATTTTGGCATTGAAACTTGCTGGTTAAACAGTCAAGAAAAGGCAACACCAGCAGGCATCAACCCTCACTATCAAGTGAAGTCTCTGGCTGACTTGCAAGCTCTGCTGTTGGCTTAGTTAATAGTTAATAGTTAATAGTTAACAACTGACTGCTACTAGCGAATACGCAATCACAATCGGTTGATTTCGTTAATTGACCAATGCTTTGCAAATTGATCGATGGTTCGTAAGTTGATTGATGTTTTGTAAATTAATATGTGCTTCGTAAATTGATAGATGCTTTGTAAACAAAGTGTTGATGGCCGAGTACGAAAATGTACTCGGCCAATTATTTTGAACTTGGTTTAACCATAGAGTGACCATCAGAACAGATAAAGGAAGAGGCGTGCTGAAATCTCATCGTTATAGCTGCTACGGCATTATCGCCATTTTACTATGGAGCTGTTTGATTGCTCTGTCTCGTAGTGTCTCAGAACAGCTAGGTCCAATTGGTGGTGCTGCCAGCCTTTACACGGTGAGTGCACTGTTGTTGGTCTGTATTATGGGTTTACCAAAGTTGTCACGCTTTTCTAAGTCTTACTTGCTGATTGGCGGCGCCTTGTTCGTTTGTTATGAGATTTTCCTGGCTCTGGCTTTGGGAATGGCGAACAGCCGACATCAAGCCATAGAGATGGCCGTAATTAACTATCTATGGCCTGCACTGACGGTGTTGTTTGCGGTGTTGCTGAGCGACAAGAAGATTAACTGGTTGGTTTATCCAAGTATCTTTTTGGCATTCTTCGGTGTGGCTTGGAGCATCAGTGGTGACCAAGGTCTATCTGTTGATCAAATTGCTGCCAACATTGCGACTAACCCTAAAACCTATTCTATGGCGTTTTTTGGTGCGATTATTTGGGCCGTTTACTGCAACTACACGCAGCGCGTAGCTAAAGGACAGAATGCGATTGTGCTTTTCTTTATCGCTACGGCGATCACTCTGTGGATCAAATACGCATTGAGTGATGAAACAGGCATGGTGATGACAACGAGTGCGGCGATTGATTTAGCGTTAGCTGGCGCTTGTATGGGCGCAGGCTATGCACTTTGGAATACGGCAATTCTGGGTGGCAATATGGTATTTCTTGCGACCATGTCGTACTTTACGCCAATCTTCGCAACCGTACTCTCTTCGTTGATTTTAGGCTTGTCGTTGACCATGACATTTTGGCAGGGCGTTTGTATGGTAACCGTTGGTTCACTGGCTTGCTGGTGGGTAACAAGAGAAAAGCCGACGGCAAAGGCGTCGGCTTCTAAAAAGGTTCAATCTCACTCTTAATCTGAGTTTATGTTCCAGCGTTATTTGCTAGGTGAAAACTTAGCTCGCGACATTGAGGTTCAATTGAAGCTCATATGGCATCTTCGATAAGCGTCGCTTAAGTTGGCGGCGCGTACGTTCAATATCATCGACCGCAATCGCTTGTTGGTCGTTAGTATGAATATCAACGTTAATTCTTAGTTCTGGGCCAACCTTAGTCACCCCCATCAGCTCCAAATCTTGCTCCGCTTCTTTGTCTACCGCGACAACGTTCTTATCTACCGCATCACAAATATCTTTGTTTGCCGACATCATAAGCAGTTCGCGCATGGCTTCACGTAACATGTCGAAAGGAACTTTGATGAAGTAGAAAGACATTAGCAACATCATCATTGGGTCGGCATACACTGCGTATTCTGCAAGCGGAGAAAAAGTAATTAACCAAGCCGCTACGAAACCCGCTGTTACCGCTACACTCAGTAGCGTATCCATCTGCCACTGCTTAGATTCAGCCTGAATCAGACCTGAAGAAATACGTTTGCTCTTATTCGCGATGTACCACCAAGCGTAACCACAACCCAACACGTTGAAAATACCAAACAGAGTTGCAATAGAAGCATCAACTTCACGACCACCCGTCATTAGGGCACCAATCGCAGAGTAAAGTGAATAACCAACCACAAGCAGAATCACAACGGCTTTAATCGCAATCACAATCGGCTCGATGATAGCTCGACCGAACGGGAACTCTCTATCTGAAGGGCGGTTAATGTATTTTGAAGCAGCTAGTGACAATAAAGTTAACAGTAAGCTGATAAGAGAATAGACACCGTCAAATACTATGACCAGAGAGCCAACGAGAAGACCCAACACCAATCCGCCAATTGCGAAGCCTGATGCTAAAAGGGCTGAGAACAATAGTACTCGATTTTCGTTTTGGCTTTTCCTGTCACACATAATATTTTCCAGATGTTTTTGATAACTTCATTGTTCTAATAATGAGCTAACTTTACAAACTTTATCTGATGATGTTTATATGTCTTATTTAATTCGAACATATAAATCAATAAAATTCAGTGACTTAAGATCAGGGTGTGGTGTCAATAAAGTTGACGTTGAGTGTTTTTTGGTGATGGTGTGCAACTGAAATAGGATCGTTTATGATTAATAAAACACATTAGTCGCTAAGGTCTTATTGGTCTTCTAGATTTGACTGCGACTGCGATGGACAAGGAGTGAATCAATATGAAGTTTGACGATATCAGTGATAACGAGTTGTGGGTGATTGCTAACCCGATTATGGATAATCTGATGGACGGTTCAACCAAGGTCGATCATGAACAGCACTGTCGAGACTTTACTCAAAGGATGAAAGACATTGTTACGCCGGAATATTTAGAAAAGGTGTGTCACCATTATCAGCACAGTAATGGCTTTTTTGCTGAGCGAGAGCAAGTCGCGCTGTTTAGACGTTCAGACTCCATCGCTTTTGTGTGGAAACAAGCTTACACCATCGCCAAAGGCGAGTTTGTCGCCGAAATGGTATTGGTTGAAGAAGACGGACGCTACTTAGTGGATCACGTGATGGTTTTCTAGAGCAAGACTTAAGTATGGAGTAAAAGTCGTCCGTCTAGAAATCAAACAAATAATCACTAAGCTGGTCGGCCAACCAATTCATTCCTGGGTGCTCTGCCATGCCAGCCGCGGTAAACATACAGTAGTCTTCTTGTGTTAAACCGTAGGTGTGTTTGATCACGGCAAGCTCTTGTTCACGCAGTAAATGGCGAATCAATGGCTCAGGCATTACGCCCCATGCTTCTTCACGTAGAATCGTATCCAACATAAAGTCGAAGCTAGAGAAGCCAATGTAACGACGCGAGAAGGGCTCAAGCTCAGGATTATCCTTTTCATTAAGATAAACCATGGTTGCTTGCATCGAATTTCTCAGTACTTCATCAGACACTCGTCGCATCGCACTCAAATCATGTCCTTTCTTACATACAGACATCATTCGAATCTTACCAAGCGGGTTGTAGATAATTCTTGGGTCATCGACGCGTTCGTAATCGACACCAAATGCGAAGTCGACTTGCTGAGTTTCAACTAGGTTAGCTAAGTCACCGCTCGATGCGAGAACGAAGTTGAATGAGGTAGAAGGGTACTTGTTATTTAAGGCGTGAGATAAGTCCTGCCACATTTCATCGGGTAGGGAGTCATCTCGTGCTATCCAAATTTCTGCGTTGAATTCGCCCGAAACATGCAAGCAGGTTTGTTTAATACGCGCGGCTGTCACCAACATGCCTTCGCAATCTTTGTAAATCGCTTTACCCGCTTCTGAAAGCTCAACGTGGTTTCCGCTGCGGACGAACAGCTCGACATCTAACTCTTTTTCCAAGGCTTTAATCGACATGCTGAGTTTGGTTCGGTTGCATTCTAACTGGCGTGCAGCTTCAGAAACTGATCCTAAATCAGCAACGGAACAAAAGGCTTGGACTTGAGAAAGGTTCATTTCATTTCCATATTGAGCGGGGGTCGGTGCATATTATCTGAATATTGTGCTGACTATCTTAGAAATAGTCCATCTTTGCATGATAACTCTATGACGAATTGACTAATTTGGTTTACTCTGGGGAAGTTCCGAACCTACAAGAAGTAAAGATGGAGGCCATGATGGCGAAACAATGGGACGAATACGCCGTTGATTGGGATAAAGATCCCGCAACTGCAGTATTCGCACAATCCGTATTTGACCAGTTAACACAGCTCGTTGATTTAAACGGAACCCGTGTCCTTGATTTTGGTTGTGGTACAGGACTACTCAGCCAGAAAATATCTCCTTTAGCAAAAGAGATCATCGCACTTGATATCTCTGAAGGGATGATTGAAGAGTTAGATAAGAAAGAGTTACCTAACGTTGAACCGGTAGTTGATATTTTATCGCGCGGACTTGCAGCGCAGCATCCAGCATTCAGAAACCAGTTTGACCTAGTGGTAGCCTCTTCGGTGTGTGGTTTTATCCCGAACCTACAAGACACAGTCAGTCTGATTTACACGCTGCTTGAAAACGACGGTACGTTTGTACACTGGGATTGGTACTTGGAAAGCGACAGTGAAGACTACGGTGTAAGCCAACAGCGCTCAGAAAATGTATTGAGTGCAGCGGGCTTTGCAGTCGTTGAAGTCTCTACACCGTTCTCGATTGACACTCCACAAGGAGAGTTAAAGGTATTAATGGGTGTTGGACGTAAACAAGCGCTTCCAGATCTGTAATCGTGTGTATGCCTTGAGCTAGCATTCAGAATGCTCATTTAAACTACTAAACCCACATTAACGACTCTAACGTCAGTTATGTGGGTTTTCTCTTTTTGGCGCTATCGTTTTAAACAGAACGAATTAGCGCTTTCTCATTTCTTCACTACTAACTCTGGTTTCTCTATTTCTCTGTTTCTCTGTTTCTCATCTCGCTCATAGAAAACTCAACACCGCTAATTTACAAATTATTTATTTCCATTTTGGAAATGTAGTCTTGCATACATTTCATTAGTGGAAATATAACGGTGAGATATAAAATAAGCCCATAATAACATTAAGGGTTTAATCATGAGCCACCAATCTGCGTCATCTACTTCTTCACCACTTTCAGAGCAACAACAACGCTTTAGCAATATCATTTCAGATGCCAACCTGTCACCAAAACAGAAGTCGAGCTATCTTGCCTTAGAAGCTGAAGCCAGCTTACCGTATATGCCGGTAAGCAAAGAAGTAGAGCAAGCCTTACAACAAGGTGTGCTGTGTGACATGTTTGAAGGGCACGCCCCATTTAAGCCGCGCTATGTACTTCCAGATTATTCTAAATACTTACATCAAGGCTCAGAGTATTTAGAGCTTAGCGCGGCAACCAACTTCGATGAAGCATTGAACATGCTTACCATCCTTTACCACCATGTTCCGTCTGTCACTTCAATTCCGGTTTACCTAGGTCAGTTGGATGATGTGTTGATGCCTTTCGTGGGCGACTTAACAGAAGAGCAGGTATACCAAAAGATTAAGCTGTTCTGGATCATGTTGGATCGCACACTGCCAGACGCCTTTATGCATGTGAATATCGGCCCGACAGACAACATTATCTGCCGTACGATTTTACGTGTAGACGCTGAATTGAAGCAGATCGCGCCAAACTTAACCTTTATGTACGACCCAGCCGTGACACCTGATGATCTACTTCGTCATGCGGCGAGCAACATCTGTGAATGCAGTAAACCACATATTGCAAACTATCCAGCGCATGCCGAGGCTTACGGCGATAAGCGTTTTGGTATTGTGAGCTGCTACAACTCTCTGCCGTTAGCGGGTGGTTCAAACACCTTGGTGCGTATGAACCTTAAGCAAGTGGCGTTGAAGTCTGAGGACAGTGCTGATTTCTTACAACAAGTATTGCCGAACTACAGTGGCATCATGGTTGAGTTGATGAACGTTCGAAGCCGCTTCTTGCATGAAGAGTCTAACTTCTTCGAAGGCTTCTTAACCAAAGAAGGTTTGATCGAAGAGGATCGCTTTGCGCCAATGTTTGGTATTTACGGCATGGCGGAAGCAGTCAACATCTTGTTGGAGAAAGAAGGTCAAGCAGGGCGTTATGGTCACGATGAACTGGCGAATCAGCTTGGTCATCGTATCTCTGAAAAGCTGGCTGAGATCGTTGAACGCTCTGAAGTGAAATATGGATTAGAAGGTAAAGCTCTGCTGCATGCTCAAGGCGGTATTAGCTTAGATGAAGATGTGACGCCGGGTGTCCGTATTCCTTATGGTACCGAACCGGATCCTGTCTCTTACGTTCGTGCAACCGCGGGTCACCATAAGTTCTACACCTCGGGCATCAGTGACATTCTGACCATCGACGAAACAGTGAAATCTAACCCTGAAGCGATGTTTAACCTGTGTAAAGGCGCGATTCAAGCGGGTTACCGAGAGTTCACGGCTAACGTTGCATCAAATGATTTGGTTCGTGTCACGGGTTACATGATTAAGCTATCTGACATTGCCAAATATGACGAGCAAGGCTCACGCACCAATACCACCTTTTTAGGTGCCGAAGCTGCGAAGAACACGGGCATATTAGAGCGTAAACCACGCGTGGCAAGCTTAGAGATGTCGCCGACATACGAATAGCTTTAACGTGCGTACGTTATGTGTGTGATGCGTTTCGACTACGAACAATGTGAATTATGAAAATTTCTGATCTAACAACTCAAATGGCTAGGGTTAAAAATAATAAGACAGAAAAACAAGCGAAGGTCAGCCGTGTGCTGACCTTTTCTTGTGTTGACGGCCCGGGAAACCGCTTGGTGCTGTTTCTTCAGGGCTGCAACTTTGACTGCATTACTTGTCACAACCCACACACAATCAATCACTGTAACCATTGTGGAGATTGTGTGAGTGGCTGTCCAAGCAGTGCTTTAAGCATGATTGATGGCAAAGTGAATTGGGACCCGGCAGCTTGTACAAACTGCGATCAGTGCATTGATGTCTGTGATCACAAGTCGAGCCCGAAAATCACCACAATGGCAGTCTCTGAAGTGCTTGCTCTCGTCAGGCATAACCAATTTTTCTTAAGCGGAATCACTATCTCAGGTGGAGAGGCGACCATGCAGTTGCCGTTTATCATTGAGCTATTTCAAGCGATTAAAAGTGATCCGCAGCTAGCGCACCTTACGTGCTTTATTGATAGTAATGGTTCGCTGCTACTGCAAGGCTGGGACAAGGTGTTGCCTTATCTTGATGGCGCGATGATTGACCTAAAATCATGGCAATCGGAAACACATCAATGGTTAGTGGGCAGAGGAAATCATCGGGTGTTTGAAACCATCAATTATCTTGCAGGCAAAGGAAAGCTGCATGAAGTTAGGTTGCTGCATATTCCGAATAAAAGCGATCTTGAAGATGAAGTTGAACAAGTGGGGCGATACTTGAAGACGCTACCAAGTGATGTTCGTATTCGGCTGAATGCGTTTCAACATCATGGTGTGATTGGCGAAGCGCTAAAATGGCCTAAATGCACCGAACAACAAATGCAGAGCTTTCACGATAAGCTCTACACGATCGTTAAAAGGCCAATGCAAACCCCAGAGGTTTATACTTAACCTCTAAGTTTCTTCTGCGGTCAATCAGGCTTCTAAGAACGTTAAGCTTCTAAAGATATTAAGTCTCTAAAAATATCAAGCCTCTAAAAACAGGTCACACAACCATTTAATCGCTTGGTCGTTCATGTTGGGCTTGTTCCATACCAAGCTATACGCCACCTTACCGTAATCAAAAGGTAAGGGTTTGCTCACTAAACCCTGAGCTTGCTTAGCATGTTCAGCCCACTGTTTAGAGCAAGTGAACAGGAAAGGCGTGTGGTGACACAGTACAGCCGCTGCACCGAAGTCCGCTACCGATATTGCCATATCTCTTGGCTTATGACATTGAACTAAGTTTTGCTCAAAGTAAGGCTGAGACAGTTCGTTATCTAAAATCCCAATGTGCTTGTAATCTAAGTAGCCTTCAATCGTCAGCTCTTGCTGAGCAAGAGGGTGGTCTGCGCCCATCAAACAAACCATTTCGTCTGGAAGAATCGTTTCCCAAACCAGCTCCTTATTATCGGTCGGTGGCTGGGAAATATCATGGGGCAATAAGATCAAATTGATCTTACCGCTGAGCAAAGCATCAAAACCAAGCTGTTGCTTTGAATAGATGTTGAGTTTGGCTTTTGGTGCGAGTTCAGTGGTAATTTTGCTGAGCTTTGATGCGAATACTTCAAAGGTACTTTCGCGCATCGAAAGTGAAAAGCTGCCTTGGTATTCTTGAGGGGTAAAACTCTTCTGGTGAAGCAGTCCGTTCATGCTTGAAAGAATCGCGTGAACGGTCGGAGCTACCTGCAAGGCAAATGGCGTCGGGATCAGCTTGGTGCCATCTCGATAGAACAGTTCGTCATTAAGAATGTCACGCAGTTGAGACAAGGTTTTGCTCACACTCGAAGGGCTTACACAGAGTTGTTCTGAGGTTTGAGTAACGCTGTGGGTGTTCAGCATAATATGAAGCGCAGTGAGGTGCTTAAGGCTCACTCTAGATAGGTGTAAGTAATCCATTTATGACTCATACATTGAGAATGGCTTGATATTTGGCGCAACACACAAACAACAAGCCAATCTGACAAAGGTTATTAACGAGCTAGTTTATGGTGCGCTCGTGAAAAGTGGCCAGCACAAAACGCACCGACAATCGAGAGTTCACCCGCCAAACACAGTGCAGCACAAACTTCAGCGAGTGCTTGTGATTTACCGTTGCCATGAAGTCCAAGCAAGTCCAAGCATGCTTTTTGACTTGGCAAGCCGGTACCACCGCCAACAGTCCCTAGCATTAAGTTAGGCAGTGTAACGCTCGCGTATAAACCACCTTCTTTATTGAGTTCCATGCGGGTCATACCAATCGCTGATTCAGCAACACAGGCAGCGTCTTGTCCGCAAGCAATGTAGAGCGCAGCAAGTGCATTTGCATAATGAGCATTAATACCAATCGTGCCGCTCAAAGCACCACCGACTGTGGTCATTTGTCCGAACTGCACCATTTTCTCTGGTGTAGTGTGGAGGTACTTAGCGACAAGCTCGGCAGAGATATTAACCTCGGCTGTGACCTTTTTACCACGAACGCTGCGCAAGGTTTGAGTATTGGCTTTTTTATCGCCTGACAAGTTGCCATCTAGGAAAGCATGATCGGGCTTAACTGGCGTATTTTCTATGATGTACTCAAAAACTGCATTGGTGGCGATGGTCACCATGTTCTGGCCAGAAGCGTCCCCGGTTAGAAACTCAAACACCAAATAAACATGGTTACCTTCGATGTTGATATTGATGTCGGTCAGCTTGCCGTGTGATGTTGTTGATTCAGCCAAGGTTTTAAATTGGTCATACTGGGTCACAGCCCAAGCAACAAACTGTCCGGCTTCAACTAATCCTTGGAATGCGAAACCAGGAGTACGTGTTACACCTTCATTGAGCAACATTGCACTTGCGCCACCACAGGCCGTAATCAGCTTAGAACCACGGTTATAAGACGCGACAAGCGCAGCTTCTGTGGTCGCGAGTGGTACGAGGTAATCGCCCGTAGCAAATAGGCCATTGACTCTTAAAGGGCCAGATATTCCCACAGGGACTTTAACGGTGCCAATAAAGTGCTCAATGTTTTTCTCATAAGCTTGGAACTGACTTTGTGTATGAGGGTCGAGCAGTTCTTGCTGTGAATCTGCATTATCGAGCGCTGTCCAGCGACGTGTGAGATTCTTTTCTGTCAGGTAGGGGCTAGGTGTCAGCTTATTTACTGGCTTTTCAAAATGAGGCTGAAGCTTTTTTTCTAATTCGTCTGCGGAGATGTCGCCTCCTAAAATAGAAACATAGTCACGGCGATGCAGATTTAGTTTTGGCATAAATAGTATGAAGTAAAGTTTGTGCAGCAAATTGGTTTGCGCTGATTCTACCGAGTAATAAACCAGAAACAAGCGCCTGATATAATGAGTTACAGTTTGTGTGGTTGTTGAAGCAAAAAGCAGCGAAGTTTCGCGAAATATAGGCTGTATTTGAGCGAAATTTAGATATGAATGTCGAGAAGGCTACCGATGGCTTCGTTTTGACGATCAACCACACTTGCACCAACGCGGTTATAACTTGCGCTTTGTGTCAGTTTAATCAGGGAATCGGTTGAAGATGAAGCAGGTTCAGGTTCTTTGTCTTTAAAGGAAATGGCTTGTTCAGGCTCTATTTGATTAAAGCTGAGATCGCTAGCTTCGAAAGTGTCGTCGGATTCTAGAGCGTGTTTGGAGGCTTGGTTGAGCTCGATTGCGGCTTCTTCAGCCATGTTGGTGGATTGCTGAATAATGGCGTAACCAGATTGAATACCAGATATCGACATATCAGAACCTTTTATTGACGTATGGAATGAGTCTAGGCGGACGATATTTTGAGCGCAATGGTGAACAGATGAAATTTACGGTGAAAATGTGAACTTAAGCTAAAATAGTGATGTCTGTCTATTAACTGAACAGGTCATTTAGCGCGTTTAATTCTTCATCAGTAAGCAAAGAAGGCTTCTCTGTTTCGAGGTTGCCGTCGATCTCACTCTGAAGTGCTTTTAATTGTTGTGGGCTAAGAAGCTGTATTTGCTGCTTAAATGCTTCAAATTGCTGTGTATTCATAGTGTGACCTTTGTTCAAATCAATATGCTCTTTAGAGCATAGTCTACTGATTCAGGAAATCAAACAAGATTAAGTGAATTTTAAATGATGTTTGAAGTTTCTTGAAACTAAGACAACTATAAATTCCTGTGGTCGTTTTTTGTCCGAGAAATGTTAGGAAAAGTTAAGGCTTGGTCAATCAAAGTCAGAAAATTCCTACAATGTAAAAACGCCTTCAACCCTTGTGGCACAAGGGTAGGTAAGTAATTTCTCTACCCAATTAGGGGTATGGGTAAAGCAATGTATAAATATTTGTGATGATCAAAAGATAAGCAATTGGCGTTATCTTTTTGTTTTTACGGTATTTTGTTTGTTGCTCAAGAAGCTTCTGTTTCAAACGACTTGTCGATCTTAACCTTAACTGCAAACTTGGTCGCTAAGGTATGCAGTTCTGGAAGCATTCGATAGATCAAATGGAGCTGTTGTAGAACCATTTTGACAGAATTCTCATCTTCTTCTCGCCATTCACTCAAACGTTTATCCAGCTCTGGGTCATAAGCGTTTTTCACTTCACAATGCTCTTTATGAGAATAGAGTTGATCATTTAGAGCGTCGAGATGCTGGTGGATTACTCTGTGCGCATCTAGCACCAGTTTGTGTGTCGCTTCATCATCAATACGCGTTCTGTGAGCACCCAGAGCCGAGATATAGCTAAGCAGAGCATGATTGAGTGTTAAGAATCGGAAGCTCTCATCTTCAGAGGTGCGGTACTTACCCGGTTCAACCAACATGCTACTGATCGCGGCAGTCAGGTTTGCATCATTATTATGCGCACTACGTCGAGCGATACGATAGTTTAGGCTATCTTTCTTACCGACACGGTATTGGCCGATGATCTGAGCGAGATAGTTCTTATTGGAATCGAGCGCATTCGCCATCACTTTGTGCAGTCGCTTCGACTGCCAATCAGGTAACACATAAATGACAGCAAGCACGGCGAGAGCACAACCAATAAAGGTATCCGCTAACCTTGGCAATACTACCGCGTAGCCTTCACCTAATTGGTTAAAGCAGAAGAGCACAAGCAGTGTGATAAAGCCGGTCGCAAACCCGTAGTTATTGATTCGAAACGCAAAGAACATCACGCCACTGATCACAATGAACACTAATTGGCTCTCTTGCGACGGGAAGAAAGTCAGTAACGGTACTCCGATCAATAAGCCTGCGACCGTGCCAATGACACGCGCCGTCAGTTTTTGACGGGTTGCACTGTAGTTTGGCTGACACACAAACAGTGTCGTCAGTAGAATCCAATAACCTCGTTCGATATCAAAACCCTGGATAATCCCGTAGCCCAGCGTCAAAGTGATCGCCATGCGAATCGCGTGGCGGAATAGCATAGAATCGGTGTGCAAGTTAGCTTTGATCTTGTGCCACATTGCCGTCAAAGTATGAGGGTTGGTATCGTCCAATACACCTTCTTCAATCTTCTCTGCATCTGGGTTGCTGATATTCGAGAGCTGTTTTTCAACGGTTGCTAGGTTATTGAATAAGTAATCCAACTGATTCAGCAGTGATTTCCATTCAGGGTTGTTCTGTTGGTGCAGGTGATTGAGCGATGACATCAGCTCATCAAGTGCCAATACAGACTTGTCACCATGCTGGTATTCAGCGCCAACTTTCAATGAGCTCGCCACTTCTTTACAAGCTGTTGCCTGCGCTTCCAGTAGATACTTAAATCGAAACAACACGTCAGAGCGTTCAAAGTGTTTTGCTAGCTCTTGATAACGATAGTGGCTAGAGCTTACGCGTTCATGAATATCTTGTGCGATGAAGTAGGTGTTAAGAAATCGGTCACTAGGGCCGTCAATGTGTCCGCGCTTAGAGCGGTTGAGTAGCGTCGCCTTACACATGTTGAGTGCGTTAACGGTACTCGCGTTGAGTTTGGCTTCAATGATTCGGTGTGGCTGGGGAATCAAGTCTGAAACGGGGTAGAAGAGTTCCGCTTTTGAATCGATGTAATTACCGATTTGATCGAATACCGTGGCTAGGTTTTGCTGCACAGGTTGCATTGGCCACACTATCTGCCAAATCATCGACATGAAGTAGTACCAAGCGGCGCCAGTTAACAGTAGAAGCGGTTGAAACCAAAGGTTGGTGCTCTCGTGTGCACCAAGCATGGTATAGATGGCAACCAAGAGAGAACCAAACGCGATACTCGCGTATTTAGGGCCAATTGCCCCGAGAATGATAAAAGAGAAGGTTGAAACAAAAAGCCCTATCGCGAACAGCCAAGGCGTATCGAAGAGAAGCTCAATAGAGAAAGCCGCAACGGCGAAACAGATAAAGGTCAGCGTGAGTGCTTTCAAGCGCCCGGTAAAGCTGTCATCACTTTCCGCAAGAGCCGCAGCAATAACGCCTAAGATCAAAGGCGTGATCAGTGTGTTTTGTCCATAATACCAAGCAGGCACCACCACGCCGAGCAGAGTGATGAGAATTAATACGCTGTAATTTATGGTTTTATTCGCCCAATAGAGGCGTAATTTGGCTGAAAAGTCCACAGTCGCTCACTTGACACACTAAAAGCCATAATCCTAACAGAAATCAAGCACAAGAATTTGATACTTATCCATAATTGCCCGTAGGTGGTCATGAAAGCGTCGATAAGATATGAGATATTATTAATTCTCATTGCATCATGATATAAATTCAATATTCCCAATTAAGAGCACACTCCAATGCAGCTAAGCGCTAACAAGACTGCACAGTTTTTTATTCAAAATGAATATCATCAGGTTGAACTTGATGGTCCACGCTTGCTGTTATCTTCAGTAGGCAGTGAAGAGCGTATCCCATTTACTATTTGGAGTGGCAAGATCGCGATAAAGCGCGGATTGTTCTGGGGATCGCTACAATTTTTTGCTAATCAACAAGATGGAACACAGCGCAGTTGGTTAGTACAAGGCTTACCTTGGGATCAATGCCGTCAATTTGCACGCGCGTCAGTTAGTGCTTATCAGAAGTGGCACGACACTCAATGTGAACAATTGGCTGAACACGTACCTCAGTGGGAAGCTGAATTAACACGTCTTGAGCAATTACCAGCCTTTCTACCGCATTCTAAGGTCAACACTTGGGTTGATATGGTCAACTCAGGCTTAGAGAGTATGACAATGACGCTAGAAGAGGCCGCACAACGCATGCCAAACCGCATCGCAAGAATGCAGTCATGGTTATCTGAAACGGAAATCAAGCAAGCTGAAAGAAACCAGCAATGGCTAGAGACCGAGCGAAAAAACTGGGAAGTGTTGTTTGCGCAATGTGAGTCGTCACCACTGAACTTATCGCAGCAATATGCGGTGTTGATGAATGATGATCACAACCTTATTTTAGCGGGTGCAGGCTCGGGTAAAACCAGTGTTCTAACGGCTCGCGTCGCGTATTTACTGCAAAGCCATCAAGCTCAAGCTGAAGAGTTGCTATTGCTCGCTTTTGGTCGTGAAGCGGCAGAAGAGATGAAGCAACGTCTCGACAGCAAAATTGGTTTATCAGCAGAGAAGGTGCAAGTCAGCACTTTCCACCAGTTGGGTTTAAAGATACTGAATCAAGTTGAACCCGAACGTGTGGTTATTTCTCCTTTAGCGCTCGATGACAACCAACGCCAAGCATGGTGCATTGATTGGTTGAAGAAGCACTGGATGACACCGACCAACTTTAAACGTTGGCAAAAGCATTTGTCTAAATGGCCAATCGCTTATTTAACCGGTGACGATGAGCTTGGTAGCCACGTTTCAAACCTCAAATTGATCGGTTGGCTTGAAAAGCAGCTAGAACAGTTGAATGCGTCGGGTTTAACCAAAAAAGAAGTACAGCAACAGCTGATTGATCACCGAGACTATGCGCGCCTCAACAGCGAGCTTTCACTGTGTTGGCCATGTGTAACCGCGTGGCAAAAGGAGCTGAAAGAACAGAATCATATCGACTTCTCAATCATGATCAGCCGAGCGACTCAGTATGTCGAGAAGGGCAAGTTTATCTCACCTTGGAAGTTCATCATGATCGATGAATACCAAGATATCTCACCTGATCGTCTTGCCTTGGTTGAAGCACTTTGTAATCAGTCTAAAGCCGAGCATCAAGCCTCTATTTTTGCAGTAGGCGATGACTGGCAGTCGATTTATCAGTTTGCGGGTGCGGATGTGGATTTGACCACGGGCTTTAAGGATCGCTTTGAAAGCTCGACCATTCATCACCTAGATACCACTTATCGCTTTAACAATCAGCTGGGTGCAGTTGCCAATCGCTTTGTACAAGAAAACCCAATTCAGATTCCGAAAGAACTGAACAGCTTCAAGCAACAAAAGCAGAAGGCGGTGTACAGTGCGCCAAGCAAAGAAGTTGAGAAGATTCTTGATCAACTGAACCGTCAATCCAAAGGCAAAACCAATAAATCGGTGTTGCTACTTGGACGTAATCATTACCACAAGCCAGAGTTGTTGGAAGATTGGAAGAAGATCTTCACCTCCATTGATATCAAGTTCATGACTTGCCACGGCAGTAAAGGTAAAGAGGCGGACTTTGTCATTATTCTTTGTGTTGATGAAGGACAGTTCCCGACCAAGAAAAAACAGCTGCATATTGATGGCGCATTGACTGAATCATCAGACGCGTTCCCTTATGCTGAAGAGCGTCGTTTATTCTATGTAGCAATGACGCGGGCAAAAGAGAAAGTATGGATCACGCACAGTGGCGACGGCTCTGGCTTTGTGCAGGAGCTGCATGGTTCTGATTACCCAGTTGTTCGTAAAAAGTGATGTTACTTGACTTGATTGTCTAAGATTAGATCTTCAATCCCTGCCCTAATATCACAAGGCAGACGCATAAAGCATAAGGAATTTGCTATGGAACACGGCTCTATTAACTACATTGAATTTGCTGCGAAAGATATCGCCGCAACTAAGGCGTTTTTCAGCCAAGTGTTTGGTTGGAGCTTTGAAGACTATGGCCCTGAGTATTCTGCGTTTGAAGGCAAAGGCTTAATGGGCGGCTTCTATTTGGCGGATCTGGCGTCGAATACGGATAATGGCGCGGCGTTGATGGTTTTTTATAGCCAAGATCTTGAGCAAACCGAGCGCGATGTAATTGATGCTGGTGGTCAGATAAACCGTGAGATCTTTAGCTTTCCCGGCGGCAGACGTTTCCATTTCAGAGAGCCAAGTGGCAACGAGATGGCAGTGTGGAGCGATAAATAGAGAGACTCTCGCACTGTTTTATGATTGAACTGTTTAATGTCTGAAAACGAGACATAAAAAAGCCTGCGATAAAATGCAGGCTTTTTAGTCTGTTCAGTAGAGAGCACATTTAACGTGCGATTACGTGCGCTCAGCTAGGTACGCTTCGTAGTCTGGGATCTCGATGATTACTTCTTCTTCAAGCAGTGAAGAGTTAAACAAGAAATTAGCGGTAGCGCGGTTAGTGGCCACAGGAATGTTCCAAACACTTGCGATACGAAGCAGTGCTTTTACGTCTGGGTCATGTGGTACAGCATTAAGTGGATCCCAGAAGAAAATCAGCATATCGATCTTGCCTTCAGAGATAAGCGCGCCAAGTTGTTGGTCACCGCCCATAGGGCCGCTGATCATGCTCTTGATTGCTAAGTCTGTCTCTTTACTTAGTAAAGAACCAGTCGTGCCCGTTGCGTAAAGGAAGTGCTTTTGTAGTTTTTCTTTGTTCTCTTTGACCCATCTTAGTAGCTCAGGTTTGAAGTGGTCATGAGCGACCAAAGCGATATGCTTATGTGTTGGCATAGTGCGCGTTGTTTTTTGCATGAATGTTCCCTAAATTGTTGTTTCGTTTTTATTGTTTTGAGTTCTTCAGCCAATATAGCACTATGGATTCACACTGAATACCGGACGAAACTCAGAAGGTGACAATGAGTCGGCGATAATTTGATCTTTGAGAGTTGCAGGTGTCAGCGCTTCGATAATCGGTGCGCTGTGTTGCTCGTAAGGTTGACCGCGTAAGTAACTCGTGGCTTGTTTTACCGACAAGCGACCTTGCTCAACCATTTTATCTGTTGGCGCAAAAAGTACCTTGTTACGGAGTAAACCACGGTAGGTTCCGTGACTTAGGTAACTTGAGATTAACCCAATATCTTCGGTTTTATCGGCCGCTCGTAGCTCACTGATCGCTGCTTCAATCGCGACGGCACTTCCGACTATATATTGGATATCAGGTTCTTCTATCACCTGCTGTACTAGATTTCTTTGAAGTTCTTTATCGTTATCTGCCCAATAGCTGATCGCAATTTTGATATCACTCGACTTGATCGCATCATAAAACCCCAGTGCTACAGGCTTAGTGCCGCCACTCGCTTGTGGGCCAAGTAACAGGGCGATAGGTGTTTCGCCTGATCCTTTCGGGTGTCGTTTCGACAAAAAATCTCCGACTTGGTATCCCATTTGGTACCAATCGACACCGACCGTACCTTTTAATACCTTCTGTTGTTCTTCATTGACGGTTAACTCATTTACCGTAGCAAACACAGGCGTCGAGCCAACCCAATCGCTGAGATTGTCATGATACGCATCGGGTGAAACCGTACCTAAAATAATGGCATCGGCTCCCCATTGCGTGCAAAGCACCAGTTGCGAGGCTTGTTTGGCCACGTTGGGGTAACCGCCAGCTTCCAATACTCTTAGCTCAACTTGCTGCTTTTCTGCTTCAGAGATCATTCCATAGTTTACCGACAACCAATAAGAGTCTTTGAGGTGCGGATAAATGGCACAGATTTTCTCTTTTTGTGATGTGGCATTGGCGGGCTTTATTGGGCTCAAAGGCTCACTAGCACCTGCGACAGTAGTTACTGAGGCCAGTAGTGAGAGAAGAATTATTGAAGCGAAAGGTCTAGATAGCATGAATTGCCGTTTTGTTGGTTTTAGATAAGAAACACTGCAAAATATAGCGTATTCTGCATGGGTAAAGAAGAACGTTTTAAGGTTTAGAGTTTATGTTGTTAGCTTCAGCGAGTATTGGACGCAAGCTGCTGGCCTCATTCTTAGTGATGGCACTGTTGGTTCTATTGTCTGCATTGATCGGTGTTTCTGGTTTTAGCTTTGTAGCCAAAACGGAAAGAAACGTCGTTGATTCGGCGCTTCCTGCCATGATCGAAGCTCGTCAGGTTTCTGAGTTGAGTAACCGTATTATTTCGTCAGTACAAACACTTTCTAATGCGAGAAACGAGGCCGAAAGAAAAGAGGCTGGCACCGTACTGTTTGACCAACTTGAGTCGCTTCTTCAACATATCAAAGAGCTTGGTGTCGACAGTTTCGATTCTCAGCTCCTCAATAAACTCGAAAACAATGTTCAAAGCGTTATTAACACACTGGCTGAGTTGGGTGTGTCGGTTGAGCGTAAGCTTTGGTTAAGCAAAGAGTTGTCGTCTCGTGTCGAAGAGATGCGCCTATTGGCCGAAGAGCTAGAGCAGTTGACGCGAACCCAAGTTTTGAACACGGCTACCATTGCGGTTGCTAACGTCACGCATATCTATGACCTGCTAGAAACCAAAGAAACGGATAAAGCCTACCAAGCCTTAGATGCGCTTGTAGAGGTTGACCTTGATTTGTCTGAGCGCCTACACGAATTGCATTTGCTGGCGTTCAAAATGCTTAACCAAATTGAAGAAACGCAAACCGTTACCAACGTAGAGCGTATTCATCAAATCCAATCAGAATTTGAATCCAACCTAAGAATCATGGCGCGCCGCGTTAAAGCGGTCGAAGATCCTACTCGTTCAGCGCAGATGTCTCAGCTTCTAGAAGAGCTCAGAAAACGCCAAGTCGTGTTCGATATTTCATTAGAACAATATGAGAACACCAAAAAGTCAGAGTTTCTGATGCAAAATACGTTGGAGCTGTTCTCTCAGCTGAATACAACGGTTAACCAACTGGTTGATGATTCAAACCGCAGTACCAAAAAAGCGGTTGATGAGCTGACCAGCACGTTGAATTTGGCTCAATGGTCACTGTCTGTGATTTCGGTTATTGGTTTGGTTATCGTTGCATTTATCGTGTGGCGAGTGGTGTATATCTCGGTTGTTAAACGTCTTACTGAATACTCATCGGCCTTGATGTCTATCGCACAAGGTCGCCTGAATATTGATATCTCGGTAAAGGGTAATGATGAGCTGGCTCATATGGGCGAGGCGATCATCACTGCCAGAAACACCGCGCAGGCGCTACAAGTGGTTGCGGTGGGTGAAGCAAAGGCGAAACGCGAACTTGAAGAGCACAAAGAACACTTAGAAGAGTTGGTCACAGACCGAACCTACCAGCTGCAAAAGACCAATGAGAAGCTGAACATCGAGGTAGGGAACCACGCTAAGGCTCGTAACGCCGCAGAACAAGCAAGCCGCGCAAAATCCACTTTCCTTGCGACGATGAGTCATGAAATACGAACGCCGATGAACGGTGTATTAGGTACTGCAAGATTGCTCAAAGATACCGGGTTAGACCCGCTGCAATCCGGCTATGCAGACATCATTAACCGCAGCGGTAAGAACCTACTCGCGATTTTGAATGACGTGTTGGATTACTCAAAGATTGAAGCAGGGCATTTAGAAATCCGCACTGCTTCGTTTGATCTTCATCAGATGGTTCAAGATACCTACCAATTGATGGAAGGGCGTGCCGCTGAGAAGAAGCTGAACTTTGATTTCCATATTGAAAGTGATGTGCAACGCTATTGGCGTGGTGACGTAACGCGAATCAGCCAAATCTTGAATAATTTGGTCGGTAACGCGATTAAGTTTACGGAAAGTGGCTCGGTCGATATCTTTATCAGCTTAGATATCGAAGATGAAAATCGAGTGATGTTTGAAGTGTCAGATACAGGTGTCGGTATTGATGCTAGCGAACAAGCTTGTCTGTTTGATGCCTTTACCCAAACCGATAGCGGTCGCAACAAAACCGGCGGCACAGGGCTTGGATTAGCGATCAGTAAAAGCATCATGTTGGCAATGAACGGGGATATTGGCGTTCATTCTGAAGAAGGCGAGGGTAGCCAGTTTTGGTTCTCACTGCCACTTGAAGCCGGTGAGAAGATAGAAACGAAAGTACCGGTCATTGAAGCGTGTATTCGAGCTAAAGTACTTCTGATTGAAGATAACCCCGTAAACTGCATCGTTGCTGAAGGCTTCTTGCATAACTTGGGGCACGAGGTTGTGATTGCGACAACCGGACAAGAAGCGAGAGCCATATTCAGTGAGCAAGAGTTCGATATTGCGCTGGTGGACATTAACTTACCCGACTGCGATGGCGTCGAGTTAATTCAACAACTCAAAGACGATGCGCTTCAGCATAAAAGTGAAGAAGACGTAATTCGAAAAGTACCCCCAATGATCGCAGTATCGGCTCATGTGTTTAACGAAGAAGTGGAAAGCTATTTGTCGTCTGGCTTTGATGGATTCTTACCTAAGCCGTTAGAGAAGGAAGCATTATCGGAATTGATTGTTGAGCAGTTGGACGGTCACACGCTGTTGCTGCCTCAGCCGGATCCGTCAGATGCTGTTTGCTGTCAGCTAAACTCTAAACCTCAGGAAACCGAGCTAGACTTATCAGCATTGGCATTTGCAAGCTCGACACAACGAGCAAACCAAGACGCGGAACATAATCAAGGAGAACCGATTGTGCAGATGATTAACCCTAAGATTATCAAAGACGACTTGGCCATTCTCGGTCGAGAAAAAATAGTGCAGATTGTTGGGTTGTTTGACCAAAGCAGCCAAGTCACTCTCGATGAACTGATTGTGGCAAGTGCCGCTGACAACGCTCGTGAAATTAAGTCTTTAGCTCATAAACTGAAAGGGTCTGCCGGCAGCCTAGGATTATCTGCACTGTTTGCTTTATGCCAGAGCATTGAAGCGAGCGAGGATCCATTACTTCAATATCGCGATAATGCAGACTCATTACCTGAATTGGTGAAAGACTCGTTAGCAGCGCTCCGAGAGCAACTATAGAGTGGCTATTGGGCGGAAAGCCCCAAAATAAGAACAGAAAACAAAAAGCAGGCTATTTCTCCGTTTTAATATGAAGAAGTGACCTGCTTTTTTATTGTCGAATAAGAATCTAAGTAAGGCTTTCAAGGAATGGCTCTAAGCCATCTTGATATGTCCAGCAGCTTTGATCTTAACGTGAACCATATTGCCTTGTAGGTAGCTTAATGGAATCTCGCTGCGTTCAATGATCGCGACATTATCGCTGCAAGCGCCAGCTTCAATCGCCAGTTGCTTTGATTGTTCTTCCAAGCCTTTTAAGGTTTCCTCTCGAGAAGCGGGCTCAATCGGAACGATCTTATCGAACTGACCAGATATTTCACCCAGCGCAACACCAATGGCATTCGCTACTTCAAAGTGATCTGGTCGAACCACTTGGCTTACACCTTCAAAATGATCTGGGAATAGGGCACTGCCGCCGCCAACCATGATCACGGGTACGCTCGCAGCTGACGTCTTCATTTTATCGATTCCTTCTTCAACATCCGTGACCATTTGTTGGTATACCTGACTGGCTTGTTCGCTCGATATACCAATCTCATCACTCAATTGATGCTCTGCCTGCCACTGCATTTGACCTGTTTTGAGTGCAATATCGGTTAGCGTAAGTTCATCACCGCCAAAGCTACGAGCGGCCTGCGTTAAGGTATGGCCAACACTTTCTGGGCCAAGCTCTATACGCTGTTGTTCAAAGCGAACCTTGGTACCACCACCAATCGCTAATGCCAAAATATCAGGCATACGGAAGTTGGTTCTGACTTCACCAATTTCTACCGCGAGGCTCGATTCTCTTGGGTAGCCGTGAGTAAGCACACCAATATCCGACGTTGTGCCGCCTACATCGACCACAATCGCGTCTTTAAGTTTGGTTAGATGGCTCGCACCACGAATCGAGTTTGTTGGGCCACAAGCCACGGTGAGAATCGGGTACATCAACGCGAACTGTTGCGACATTAATGTTCCATCGTTCTGACCGAAATAAGGCGTGGTGTGGATTTCATGATTGATGAGTGCACTGCAAAAACCGTCAACGAATCGTTTTGCTGTGCCTTGCAGAGCCGCGTTGAGGATAGTCGCGTTCTCACGTTCTAGAAGCCCTAAGCTGCCTACTTTATGGGAAAGCGATAGGTTCACGCCCGGAAGTTCTTGCTGAATCCACTCTGCTGCTCGAAGCTCTTGGTCGCCGTTGACGGGAGAGAACACCCCGCAGATAGCAATGGAATCCACATGGCCTTTCATTTTCTGACAAAGCTCGCGGATCTCAGACTCTTGAATGTTAGCGATCAACTGGCCGTCGTATTCATAGCCGCCGTGCGCTTGGTAGAAGTGTTCACCAAGCAAGTTTTGCCACGCTTTGCTCCAACCACAAAGGGGCGGGACGCTATCACCACTTGGAAGCGCTAAGCGAATCATGCCGACTCTGTCTAAACCTTTTCGTTCAACAATTGCGTTGGTGCATTGAGTCGTCCCAAGCATCGCATGTTTCACTTGCTGACCGTCAATGTTTGCTTGGTTTAATAGTGCAGTTATCGCGTTATCAATACCGGTTGAAATGTCGTGTGTGGTTGCCGTTTTCACCTTAGCAATCACATTTAGGTCTGCGTCGAGCAACACACCATCGGTATTAGTGCCACCAACGTCAATGCCAAGGCGGCAGTAATCAAGCGTAATGTTTGTCATGTTACTACCTCTTCAATGCAGACTTTAGTTGTTCAATGGTTTGATACTCGACGGTGTAGCCAAAGTAACCCGGGCCCGCAACTTCAATACCTTTGTCAGTGCGCCATTTGGAGTCGCAAGGATAGGCGATAAGGTCGATGCGCTGTCCGTAACGAAGTTGTTCGGTCGTGATTGGTTTACCGGTTTCATGATCCAAGATCGAAATCAGATCCGGTGTCGAAGCCAAAAGATTATCTTGATTCATGTCTGCGCGGCTTGTGCCTTTGTGCACGAGAAGCAATTCGTTTTGGAACTGCACAAACACGTTATCGATGCCGGTATCTTCAAACTGAGCCAGCTTTTCAATCACGACACCGCCTGTTGCAAATCCACCATCGGTTTCACGTTGAATATCAACAATCTTGCCACTGATGATGGTATGGCCACCAACAATGTTTAGTACGGCCTGTGTGCCACTCTGATTGTTGTCGTTCGCCAATCTAATCGCTTCACCAATCTTCATTGCTTGGGTCAGTGTTGCAGGCAGTGCGCTGCGTTTTAGGTTCTTACCGTTCATTGGGTAATCGCACATTGCTGCAGAGCCACCCATCTGTTCGGTAATTGGTCTCGCAAACTTTTCAGACCAAATACCGTCAATTGGGTAAAGTGTGACGACATTACCACGCTCATCAGCCAATGTGTTCGGAGCAGAAGGGAGGCCATCAAGAAAGAAAGTCACCATCTGAGCTTCTGGGAACGCACGGCCCATTGCATCACAGTCAATTACAGGGATGTTCTTTTGCGCTGCAACGAGAATTGGAATCAATGAATTAAAACCGCCCACTTCGATAGGAAACGTTGCCGCTACTTCAGTGCCGAGCGCTTTTTCCATCGCTTCGAAAGCAATCAACATTTGATCTTTCGAATTGAGTTTCTCTACTGCAACGGTTGGTGCGCCAATCATTGAAGAGGGCACCGTCATCCAATCGTCTTGCACGTCTTCTAAAGGAATCATGCGTACAGGGTGCTTTGCCGTTGCAATGGCTACTTTCGCCATCAAGGCACCGCTGTATGGGTCACCGCCGCCGCCAGTACCTAATACCGTCGCACCAAGCGCGATATCATCAATCATTTGTTCAGTAATAATCACAACTACTATTCCTTATCACTTGAAGGAGAAAGTTTCATTAGGGCGAGGTAAATCACACCAGCGGCAAGAATGCCGTCTAACGCCGAGATGCTGGTGAACGAAAACAGATTGAAAAACTCTGGTGCAGTACAAGCGCTGAATGCAGTACCAAATGCCCAAGAAGCCAAGCCTTTAAACATCCAAGCTGGAACTTGTTGGATGTTCTCAAAGCTCATTTTTGTCGAATCTAAAACATAATATTGAACGATGTAGACACCCGCAGCAGGCGCAATGGTTACGCTGAGTAGCATTAAGAAGTCGGTAAACTTGTTCACCATGCCGAGTTGAGCAATGCCAATGCCGACGATGGTCATGATCACAACCAGAACAGGGCGCGGAATCTTAGGTAGAACCATCGACATGCATAAGCCGCCAGAGGTCAGGTTGCTACTGTTGGTCGTCCATTGTGCGAACACCAGCACGATGATAGCCGCCATGCCTAAACCTAGGGTGAAGAAGACTTCGACTAGGTCGTCGGTGCCGGTCATTTTGGTCAAGATCAATGCGATAAGAATGATGGCACTGTTGCCGACGAGGAAACCGATACCCGCTCCTAAAATCGCATCACGGCGTGTTTTGGCGTAGCGAGCAATATCAGGTGCAGCAACCGCAGCTAGAATCCAGATAGACATAACAAAAGAGATGGCTTGGCCAAGCGTCAAAGGATCTTCAATCGATGGCGCTGCGCCACCTTGATAATCAGCAGCCATAAACAAACCGATGGTAATCAACGTCACCATCAATGGAACAGAATAGGTACTGAGTTTGCCTAAAGCACGAACGCCATAGATAGCCGTCATCATCATTAACACACTGCCGCCAATAAGAGCGGTGAGGTGTGAAATTATGATGTCGTATTTCGCCAGTGCATCGACCATGATGAAAGCGAAGAAATCAGCCTGGAATGCGAACCAGCCGACTAATGAGATGCCGTTGATGAAGCCAAGAATTTTACCGCCGTTACGGCCAAATACCGCGCTGCTCACCAGCGGGGTAGACACGCCAGCTTGAAAGCCAATGTTGGCACACAGCATCGCGATGATCGCCAATAAGCCTGAACCAATAAACGTGGCAAGCAGTGCGTCTTCAAAACCAATACCGCTGCTTAGAATCGAGCCGAGAAACAGTCCCGAAATGTCGATGCCGATTGCCAACCAAATAAGGCTGATGACCCACCAAGATCGTTTGGCCTTCTCGGGAACGGGTTCCAACTCGAAGTCATCTATCTTTTTGTGGCTGTGTGTTGCTTCGGGTTTATTCACGTAAGCTTCTGCCGCCATAGTGCCATCCATGCATTGTTATTCCATAAGTGTGAATAAAGCATACTGATGTATTTATTGTTAATAAATGAATATAATCAGATGTAAACATAACAAAAAACAAATGTGAGTGGCAAAGTGAATCCAAACAATAAGTTAGATAAAAGAGACCTACGTAGATTAGAGCTTTTTTGTGAAATTGTTGAACAAGGAGGCATCAATCAGGCGGTCGCAAGCACTGGGATTAGTCAACCAGTGCTGAGTAATCAGCTTATTGCCTTGGAAAAAAGCTTAGAATTAACATTATGCCAACGTGGTCGACGTGGTTTTAAGCTGACTCATGAAGGTGAGCAAGTGTATAAATATGCGAACCAACTAAAATCGACCTTAACCGACTTCGCTTATAAGTTACGAGGTGTACAGACGGAACTCTCTGGGCATGTGCGAATTGGATGTTTGGATAACACCGTCACTTTGCCTTATAACCCACTTCCCAAAGCGATCGAGACGTTTTACCACCGCAGTAACAGTGTTGAGGTGAGTGTTGATGTCGGGGATTTCACCCAGTTGAATGAGAAGTTAGCAAAGAGCCAGATTGATATGATGATAGTGGTTCTAGGGTCACATCAAAAATCAGCGTTTCAACATAAATACCCACTGTTTGAAGAGCACAGTTATCTGTATGCGCGTAAGGATCTGGCTGAGAAGATCATGGACAAGGATTTCTCATTGGATGGCTGTCGTATCAACATGGGCGGCTATGCCAAAGATGAGATGTTCCGATTACTGAATATTGAGCAGTACGATTCCGTAAAGCCTTTTGATGGCTGGCATGTCGAGTCGGGTGTGATTTTAACCTTGGCGGGCACACACCTGAGTTTTTTACCGTCTCATTTAATCGACCGTGGCCATTATGACCAAGCCTTGATTCCGCTTCAGCCCGAGAAGTGGAGCCTTAAGAGTCAGTTTTATGTGGTGTTGAAGCAACCTGTAGATTCCCTTTCCCCCGCCGCGCGTGCGTTTTTTGATGAGCTACACCAACCGGAAGCATCGGATTCAATATAGAGAACTCGTCGCTTCTCAATAGCACTTAAGATACTTTCTCATATACAAAAAATCCTCTACCAAGACAGAGGATTTTTGCTTTTATGCTTTATGAGTGAAAACTAACGGTTCTCGAAGCGGTTGTAATCCAACAATCCGAACTCGATCGGTTGGTCTTGTTGATACCAACGATGCACGCGATCACTGAATGGCCAGAACTCGCTAGAACTGCGTCGTACCGCAAACTTATCCAGCAGCGCCACGTAGTCTTCTTCAGTGCTTAAGTTTTGCAGCGTTTTAACCAGAGTAGGAATCTCGCTCTCGGTTAATGATAGGTAAGCCGCAGGGTAGCTACCGACAACGCCTCGTACGAGGGTAAGGTCATCATTGGCGTAATCACGGTTACCTTCTTCATTAAACAAGCTAGAAATGTTGCTGTGCGCGTTATTGTGAATCATGGTGAACAGTTGCTCTTCGCCGTTTTCGCCTTCAATCATGATCATCACTAATTGAGGCACATGACGCAGGCCTTCGCCCTTTATCAAATTCACTTGGTTAAGCAGTGCTTCATTCTTCCTACCAAAACCTGTTTCAACAATCTCAAAGCGATTATCGAGAACAGGTGCGAGCTTATCTTTGATCATATCAAGCAGTTCACGTTTCGGATCGGCCGTTTTGTAAACCACGCTGGTCGGCTGATCAAAAGGCGCAATGTTTCGCTGCAAGTAGTCACTCAGTTGTGCGCTTTGGTTCTGGTACCAACTAGAGTGTTCAATGTGACGAACGTCTTTAGGAAGAAGGCTTAAGAAGTTACTCTCACCTTCAAGACGCAAGAAGTCCATGAACATGCGTGTAATCAGCTGGTGGCCAAAGTTGCCGTAAACATCGAAGCCTGCAACGAGAAGATAATGAATACGCTCTAGAAGAGCATAATCAAGAATCCACGCAGTCTTAGGTTGCGTGCCAACTAACCCTTGTACAACAGAGGCGCTATCGAAGTGCCTAAAGACGGTGAGAGCAGCATTCGGGTTGATGCCATCGCCATCCCAAATGATGCCAGTGTCTAGGTGGACGCCACTCTCGAACCATTGGTTAGTGAAGTCTGATTTCGCGTTTAGGTATTGCGCTTGTTGCTTTGCGTATCTTACCCAGTTGGTCACAGGTACGGTGTTACTTTTTAGTTCGCTAGGTAGCTTTAAATTTTTCTTTTGACTTGCGTAGAAGGCGTTGATTTCCGGAACATCGGCTTTCTCTGGGTCGATGAAGAAAACCCAAAAACGGTCGTTAATTACGTTCAAGGCAAGTTGACCACGACACACAGGTCCTTTGATGTAGGCCATGATGGTGTTTTGCGCGTTATCTAACATGAAGTTGAAGCGCGAGTTTACTGGCAGCGCTTCAAATGATGTCATTGGGTTTGCTGAAACATCGATGTCGTAACTAGGTAGTTGTTTTACTTCGTAATTTACGTCGACAAACCAGGTATTCCACTTTTGTAGACGCTCTTTATTAAGTGCGAAAGGCATGTGCGTTTTGTCGACGATAGTGCCTTGTTCTGGAATCAGACGGTAGTAAACACTGTCTACTTTTGGATCGTCATAAGGGCGACGAGTCGTGATGCGTTGTACCGCTTCACCTGGTGGTGTTGCAGAGCGAACAACAGTAAAGAAACGCGTTGGTTGAGCTAAATCAGAAAAATAGACATGAGATAAAAACAGGTGCTCGTAGATATAACGTGCTGAAAGTTGACTCTTATTGTCGCTCTTGTTTAAAAAGCTTTCGTAGACATTAACGAGCTCTTGTTCTGCATCAGTCAATGGAATGTGGTCGTTCATTAACGCGCCATTTTCCAACCAACTCATTAAAGTCGCGTATTCGGTTTTGTCTAAGTTTGGCATCCCATAAGGCATTCCCCAAGTTGGGTAATCTCTCTCGTATTGAGCGTATTCTTCAATGGTTGGGCACTGTTGGTCGCGATCGA
Source organism: Vibrio sp. 10N.247.311.14 (assembly GCF_041467715.1). Taxonomy (NCBI): domain Bacteria; kingdom Pseudomonadati; phylum Pseudomonadota; class Gammaproteobacteria; order Vibrionales; family Vibrionaceae; genus Vibrio; species Vibrio sp. 10N.247.311.14. Next base: position 28,171 of record NZ_JBFSVE010000006.1, on the reverse strand, counting down.
TTGAAAAGTCGAAACCTTCAAGCTGGGTTTGATCGGGCAGAGGGTGATTCTCTTTCTGGATCAACATACGAGAAACAAGACCAGCATCGAGGTTAGCCGTTGAGTTCTGCATACGCTCATTGAGGACTGGATGAAAATCCGCATCGCGCCACTCTTGCGTGGTTAACGCATCTTCAAACAAGCGAGTAGGGGCTGATGCCGTTAAGCGGGTGCCTTGATAAACGAGTGCCTTGCTCGCGCCTCGGTCTATACCTTCCACTGAAGACATTTTGAGTTGGCAAGGGGCGTCATAACAAGCGTGACAAACCACGCATCGGTTATCAATGATGGGCTTTACTTCGTCAATGAAGTGCTGCGCTTGAGCTGAAAGAATAGGTGCTTGGCGATCGCGTACTTGTTGTTCACCAAACAGTTCGTCGAAGTTTAAACCCGCGTAGACGGCACAACCTGAGAAGACGCTAACAAAAGCTAAAATGAAGAGTTTTCTTAAATTCATACGTATTTAAATATTAGGCATTTTCTATAATTATATCGAAAATGATTGAAAATGCTCATGTTCTAACAATTTTGTAGACAAGATCTTGATGGGGCGAGTGACTTGTCGATGCGCGTTACTCGCTTGTGATCAGAAATTGGAGTTTAGACTTAGCTAGATTTAAGTCCCAAGAGCTAAAAGCTAGCAGTTAAGAGTTAAGAGCTAAGACTCATTGATTGACGTAACAAACAGAGAAGGGGACAGACAATCGCTCAAACTCTTTGATCCAGCGCCACTGGTTGTCTTGCAGTTTATCGCCAGGGCCTTTGACTTCAATCCAATGAAACTCATCGCCCTTGAACGCAATCAAATCCGGCATCCCAGTTCTAAATAGCTTTAAGTCACTCAATATCACTTTGAAGAGGTCTACAACCAAGGCATTTGGAATTGAAGCCATGCCGTGTTCGATGAGTGCCTTAGGAAAATAATTCCAATGAACAAAGGGGTTCGCGATACCTTGCTTTTCATCGTAAGTATTGAGCAAATGGTTCAGCCCATGTTTGGATATCGTCTGAAACACGGCTTCAACCTGTTCGGCTCGCTTGTCTACGAAATCTGAATGGTACAGATCCAATGGTCGATGTTGGTATCGATTGATAAAGGCGCCTTCAATGTCTGCGAAAATGACATCCCAGAAAGCCAAACCAAACAAGCCACATAAAAAGCTGTTTTCAGAAAAGTAGACGTCCCAACCTTGGTTCTCAAAATGCTGCTTTACCGCAAGCTCTACTCGCGTTTGGCTGAGGTCCAATTCCAGTCTTATCTCTTTGCAGCTAGGCTTTATGGTTCGTGAAACCTTGTGCCCCTGTTTCCGGAGTAGCCTGTCTTCAAGCTTAATCGCGACTTCCAACTCTGACACATCCGTTGGAGTAGCTTTCATTTGCGTGACAATGTCACACATTAAGTCTAGCGTACCTTGCTTATCACAGATGCGCGCAAGTCGCTCTCTGCTCGGAGGAAGTGTAGATTGCTTGAACCAAAAGATAGCTTGGTCGTTTAGGTTAAGCCTTTCTAGATCGCGAGCAATATCATTGATCAAACGCGATCGTTTTCTGGCAATGCTTCTGTGTTCTGACTCTTCAGGAATCGAGTTTAAAAGCAGTTCCAGAAACTCACCGTCTTTACGGTCACCTTCTGAATATAAGCGCTGAATATCGCGCATCTGGATTAATTGATTGAGTTGATCTCTAGAAGTGAAGAAGCGGCGCTGCTTGCTTAATGGGTAGTTCTCAAAGGTATTGAGCCCAAGGTCGCTTAACACGAACTGGCTTAAGTCTTGATAGGTGTTGGCAAAGAACAGCAACAGTAATACATCAATCACTTGAGATTCGATGACGTAAATACAGTCAAAAGTTAGGTTTTGAAATTGATCAAAAGGTTGTTGTCCAAGCCGTAACAACAGCTCGTCTTTTTTGGCAGTTCTGCGGCTCTCAAGGGCAGGGAATACACTGAACAGTTCTGGTTTGGTGAGCAAGTGCAACCCGATCTCGACCTCACTAATGACGAGGTCATGCTGTTCTTCGGGATGACTCAACGCAATGAAGCCGGAGCTGCTTAGGTCTTGTAGTGCGGTATTTAAATCAGGAATCTCAACATAGTTGAGTTTATCGCTGCGAAACCAACGGCCTTTACGAGAAAGCAAACGAACCATTAGGCATTGGCTTGAAACAGAAAGAAGTTTGTATGCCGACAACCAACGGCATTCATCTCCACTCAGAAGATCGGGGTAGAGCGTTTGAGCGTGTTCAACCAGTCGATTGAAGTTGTCGAGATAATAAGTAGGGGAGAGCTGAAGAGTGGTTTCGGTCGTCAATAGAGAAGTCGCTTGATACAAAAAGAGCCTAACCCTAAGGTTAAGCTCTTCAGTAACAAATTCAATCTTTTCTGTTGATTAAGCTTGTGATGCTTTTAGTTCAGCAACTTTAGCTTCAGAGATTGGCTTAGTGATGATTGCTAGAACAATACACACTGCCATCATAACTGCAGAGATTGTGTAAGCTAGGCCGTAACCTTCGCCGTTTGACATTGAGAAGCCAACAACTGCTGCACCGATAGCGCCGCCGATACCCCATGCCGTGTAAAGCACGCCGTAGTTAGTACCGTAGTTTTTCAGGCCGTAGAACTCAGCAGTTAGTGTTGGGAATACTGCTAGAAGCGTACCGTAACCAACAGCTGCGATAGCCGTACCAATGATTAGCGTAAATTCAGAGTTGAACGTAGCGAATAGAGCCATGTTCGCGCCTTGAAGGATGAACGCTAGAAGTAGAGTACGTACACCACCGATTTTATCTGCAAGCATACCCGCAGCAACACGGCCGCCTGAGTTGAATACTGCAAGGATAGACGCTAGGTAAACTGCGTTTGGCAGGTTAGCTTGAACGCTAGCAATCGTAGTGATGTTACCGATGATCATTAGACCAACAGATGCAGCGAATGCGTACATGATCCATAGAGAGTAGAACTGAGGAGTCTTCAGCATTACTTTCCAAGTTAGGTCTTCAGTCTTCTTAACCGCTTTAGGAGCTTGGCCTGCTTTTACTTTAGGCTCAGCTGGCGTGTAATCCGCTGGTGGGTTGTTGATTGTTGCTGCTAGAGGTACTGCGATTGCAAGTACACCAACACCAAGAATCATAAAGCTAGTTTGGATACCCATGCTGTCGATTAGCGCAGAAGTTACTGGTGCTAGGTAAATAGCCGCAAGACCGAAGCCTGCTGCGATAAGACCGTTAACCATACCTTTCTTAGAAGAGTGGAACCACTTCATTGCTGATGGAGACAGACATGCGTAACCGAAGCCGATACCTGCACCTGTTATAATACCGAACGTGATGTTCAGCATCATAGGTGTTGTAGCGAAACCGGAAGCAATCATGCCTAGGCCTGTAAGCGCTGTACCTAGGATAAGGATCTTACGTGGACCCATACGGTCTTGTAGGATGCCCGCAACAAGAAGACAAACAGAGAATGTGATAGTTGCAATAGCGTAAGGAGAAGATGCTTCAGCAGCACTCCAACCAGCTTCAGTTACTAGCGCCTTGTTAAATACACTCCAAGCATACAGGATGCCAAGACAAAGGTTGATACAGAAGCCTGCTAGCAGGATACGTGTTGCTTTATCAATCTTGCTCATTTTTATTCTCAGTTTTGTCATCGGTTAGTGGAGAGCCACTTAACTAAAGACGGGTTATTGTGATTGTTTCTTCAAAATTAGTTTGCGTTTATCAACAGATAGCGCAAAAGAGCGCGGATTATAACCAATTAAAATGTGATTGGAATCTCTTTTTCCATTTTTGGTAAATTAAATTCAATTTGTTAATAAGTTGTTTTTCATTGGTTTTTGAAATGTTTTTAACACCTCTCTATTTTGTTCTTTTTCGCTCTGTCTTCTTATTATTTCAGGGATTTTGAGGTGATGGTTTTTGAATAGACGCGTATTGCGTGCGGATATCACAGAGTTACAAATAATTTTAATTAATTTCCAAGGTTAAATTTGTGTAACAAAACAAATCGTAACAGCGCTTTGTTCATATGAGACAAGGAGTAACGGAGTTTTATTAAAAACAGAATGTTAAGCAATTGTTAAGGGTGATTTTTGTTAGTACTTTTGCTTACATTTTGTTCGATTGGAGGGGTTGTGTTGTCCGTAAAAAGTGGGAAAATAGTATGCAAACTGAGATTCCAAATTTGAAAGGATGCGTTTCCAACTTATGGTGAGGCGAGTATTATGAAACTGTTTTTAATTTTATTGATGTCAATTTCTGGTGGTGTAGCGGCAGCTGACCATATTCACTCTTTCCTATTCGGCTTCTATGTTGCGGCTCTAGCAGTTGGTAGTTGCTACTGGCTTGCATTCCGCAGTACGCGTTTCCCACAGTTGGCATTAGTGCTATTGATGTGTGGCTTTTTTGCGAAAATTGCAGTGACTGTTATCGGTGTTTCTTGGGGTATCTCGAACGATATCATTCAATCGCCGTTCATTTTCTCATTGTCATACCTGTTCTTCTTAGTGGTTGTGTCTTACGTTTGGTTTGCATACCGCGATAAATTGACGCTAAAACAACGCGCTAAGAAGGTAGAAGAGTCTCGCAAGCAAGCGGCAGCATAATTCGATTTGATTCTTAAAAAGCCTTCTTCGGAAGGCTTTTTTGATCCTGCCTACCTGAACTCTATTATTTGGTTATGACGGCAGATAAAAGAAACCCCAGTATGGTGACATACTGGGGTTACTTGTTATGTATCTATTATCTAGCAGTTACCATCTACCAAAGGCTACTCTGAAGGTGTGTTATTTCTTCATCATCTTAGCGAGATCGGCGAACGGGTTGTGTGTCGCTGACTGATGATCATCTAAACTCGCTTTTGCATCCACACCATAACGCTCATGGTCAGTGTATTTTGAATGCTCATGATCGTGACAGTACAGGCACAGTAGCTCCCAGTTGCTGCCATCTTCAGGGTTGTTTGTATGGTCGTGATCCACGTGGTGAACGGTAAGCTCTCGGAGGTTTGAGTAAACAAATTCGCGCGCACATTTACCACAAACCCAAGGGTACAGTTTTAGTGCTTTTTCGCGGTAGCCTTTCTCTTGGCGAGCATACGCTGCACTCGAACCTGTGAAATCAGAAGACATTGCCAAATCCTTATCAATTGTAATATCCCGATTTTATCACAGCTTTCTTGAAGCTGTCGGTATGTCGTTCGTAAAATCATTGCTAAATGATGCAGTGGACTTATCGATATTAGATTGAAGTTTGAATACAGACTTACCTTCTACACACTAACGCTTAAGCGGGTTATGTCTTTCTGGAATAAGCCATGCTTAACAGTTTGAAAATAAATCGTATTCAGGGGTTTTAACCGCAGGCATGTGACCTAATATCAGTTTGTGAGACCCTATATTAATAAGGAAATATCATGTCAGAACAATACACTCCGCCAAAAGTTTGGGTTAACGATACTGCTGGTGGTAACAAGTGGGCAAACATCAATAGTCCTGAATCTGGAGCTCGCTTTGATAAAGAGCTTCCTGTTGGTGACCATGCTTTTCAATTGTATTCTCTTGGCACACCTAACGGTCAAAAAGTCACTATCTTGCTGGAAGAGTTGTTAGCGGCGGGTGTTAAAGAAGCTGAATATGATGCGTACTTGATCAACATCGGTGAGGCTGATCAGTTCTCTTCTGGCTTTGTTGGCGTGAATCCAAACTCCAAAATACCAGCACTTGTCGACAAGTCTGGTGACGAAGACGTGAATGTATTCGAATCGGCATCTATCTTGATGCATCTAGCAGAAAAATTTGGTCACTTCTTACCAAAAAAAGGGGCAGCAAGAACGCAAACCATTAACTGGTTGTTCTGGGCACAAGGCTCGGCACCATTCCTAGGCGGTGGTTTCGGCCACTTCTACGCTTACGCGGATGAAAAGCAAGAGTACCCAATTAACCGCTTCGCAATGGAAGCTAAGCGTCAACTAGATGTGTTAGACAAGCAACTTGCTAACAGCACTTTCGTTGCGGGTGAAGAGCTGTCTATTGCAGATATCGCGATTTGGCCTTGGTACGGTAACTTAGTACTTGGCAAAATTTACGACGCAGCCGAATTTCTACAAGTTGAGTCTTACACCAACGTTGTGCGCTGGGCGAAGCAGCTAGAAGCGCGTGAAGGTTTCCAACGCGGCCGAGTGGTTAATCGTTCATTTGGCGAAGAGTGGGAGCAAGTACCAGAGCGCCATTCTGCAGAAGACATTGACCGAGTTTTAAAGCTTAAGCCTTAGTTCTTTTTTGAACGTGTTTTTGGCAGATATACCCTATCGGTCTTAATGTTAATGGCTAATTGAAACGCCATATCTCAATCGAGATATGGCGTTTTTCCGTTTTAAGGTAGGGAGAGGTTTTGTAATTGGAATGAGAGTCTCAATTATCATTTTGTTTTTCTTATTCAATCGCTTATGAGTAATGGTCTTTGTGGTTAAGACAAAAAACAATAGTCATCGAGGTGGAGTAAATCTATAAGATAACGGTCCACTTTAAATTACGACTAACTTCGCTCAATGAAAAAAAACTTAATTGCGTTGGCTATCATATCCACGGCTCTTTCCGGGTGTAATCACGATTCACTAAGCTATAGTGACGGCCCTGATACGGTTCCTCCAACAGACATTATTCCACCAACGGATATTGTTCCACCGACAGATATTGTTCCACCAACGGATATTCTTCCGCCGACTGACATTATTCCACCAACAGATATTATCCCCCCAACAACTTACATAGGTTCACTGTTGTCGAGTGGGGCGTTTGTGTCTGGAGATGTATACTGTGACGGCGTTCATCTTGAAAACGGAACGTTCAGTGTTAAACAAGGCGTGAGTTTTAGTTGTACCTTGGGTCACCTTACTTTAGGTGATTTCACTGCTCCTTTCCCTGAAGTTACAGAAAGCACGATTTCAAATGATGCGCTTCATGCGGCATTTGAGTTGACAGAATTACATGGAGACAACGTTACTAAGGTACTCGAATCAATTGATGTTTGTGAGACTGAAAGTGCTATCTGTTTAAAAGAACTGGATGCTTTTGATATTGAAGGTGTGTTCTCGCAACTTGATGATCAAGATGCTGTCGATGCGTACTTTTCATCGAAAGAAGAAGAGTCTACAGATGAAGTAGGTAAGGCTCCTAGTTCACACGTAGACACAACAGTTGTTCCTGCGGTTGACCCTAATGCGGACAATAACCTTAACGCTGGTTTTGTTTCTGCAGACGCAGAGTCTACCTATGCTTATAAGCCAAGTGTTGAAGGTAAGGTGTTAACTCGCAGTAAGCTTACAGACGCTAATGGTAAAGCGATTTCTGGGATCAGTTTCTTTTCGGCTAACGCGACGGGCGTGACGGATGAAGAGGGAATCTTTGAGTACCTGTGGGGCGACAGAATCGTTTTTGGTATTGATACGTTTGAGTTTGGCTCCATTACGGGTAATCAGGTTGCTTATAAATTGTCTGATGTGACCAATAATGTGGTTGAGAAAGCGAATATCCAGTCATTACTAGAGCGCTATGCGGTTGATCATGTAAGTTATTATGAGATATCTGAAGAAGTCCAAGATACCTTTTCAAATTACCCTAACGTTATAAATGAGTTGATCAACCTAACTCTGCCAAATGGGGGGCTGATAGAGGGTACAGACTTCGAACTTCCTAATGAGTTTGTTGGTCAGTTTAGCCAAGGGTTAACGGCAGTCATTGATGAGCAGCTGCGCCAAACGCCTCAGTTTATGGATTATGTTCGTCAACCTGCCGTTTTATCTATGGATTCTGGTCAGTATGTTACGGAGTCTCTGCAGCAAATCTTCCACAATGTCACCACATTCCATGTTTTCAATGACAATGGCAGTTTTTATGGTGCGACGGGGTATACCCGTGGTATGCGAGCTCTGAACTTATCGAACCGAGCATTCCCTGTGATGATGCCAAGAACTGATAAAAACCGTGAGCTTTATTTTGGAGAGAAACAAGCTTGGAGTCGTGAAGGCAAGCCTTACATCGCACAACACCCAAGCATCTCGATGCCCCCAATTCCTTTAGTCTCTGAAGACAACGCGACTTATGGTTTTCCATTCGTTACAGCAGGCGAGATAGGCAAAGGTAAAGTCGTGTTCATGGGCAATGGCTTATATCCAAGTATTCTGTCATGCCCAGAGAATTATTGGGCTAATCGCACATTACATATCGACAGCAACAAACAACAGTGCACTGTTTCGAAGTTTGAAAACCTACTACATGATGACCAAGGCAGCATGAGGTTGTTTTTCTCGAACTTGTTTGAGTGGTTCAATAATGGTTTGCCTATTGCTGGGATGAATGCAGTGACCAATATTGACCAAGCCTATTCGGCTTATCACCACTCCACAATGGGTAAGCAGTACACGTTTTTTGTTAGTCCTCAGTATGGTTTTGCGTCAGTAGAAAAGCGTGGTTCAGGTGACTTTGATGATTTGGATGCGAGTAATACGCCGATTTTGATCCTTCAGGCATACCCACCTAAGTTGGTTCAAGATGGCATGACTAACCAGTTTGTTGCTGACTTGGATAACCCGAACTTAAACCAAGACGATATTACGGCTCTTATTAACTATGTTAATGACGGTGGCAATATCTTGTTTATGGATGCGATTCAAACGACTAATCCTGAACCTGTTGGACGCTTGGCAGATGCCGTAGGTGTATCTCTTGGTGGTGAAAACGTTACCCCGACAAACCAAGCTTTCTGCGGTAGCTCTTATTACTGCCAAGCACCGTATCCAAATCTTCACGTGAAGAGCGAAAAGGAAATGGTGGTTCTTGAGCGTTTGCAAGATAACCAAGGAGAGCCTCCATTCACGGTAAATCAAGATGGTACGGTTGAGTGGATCAAAGATGAGTCCAAGATTAAGTTTGAGATCCCGACTTATGAGGTTACTAAGTTAGACGCTGAAGGGAAGCCAGTGCTTGATGCGTCTGGTGTAACAGTAATGGAGAAAAAATCCGCACGTATCTTTGTTGAATCGGCAGAAGAGCGTGAAGCGGCGATCAAAGAACTGCAATCTGCATTTGTTGGAACTGATCTTTGTACAAACGATTATGAATATGAATTTAACTGTATTGAGACTCGTTCTGGAGACGGTGTTACTGTTCGCGGTGCTTATTATCGCGCAGACTTTGATCGCTATGAAGTAAGTGAAGCTGTTGTTGGTAGCATGGTTAAAGCGGCGAACTTGGGCACTAACTTTACGGCGCTTTATGAGCATGAAATTTACTATAGAACAAAAGGTACTCAAGGTAAGCGTCTGTCTAACAGCGAATTGAATCAAGCGTTTGATAACCTGTCTGTTTGGATGTGGAATGACAACGCATACCATTTTGAAACAGAAATACAAGATGAGTTGGGGTTCAAGCAGGCTGTTCAGTTCCTTAACTGTTATACCGAAGACTTACATCAAACAGACACAATGGATGCACAGTGTCCTGTTGACTTAAAAGCGTCGTTAGTCGCTAATGGAATGATTCATGGCGAAGGTGAGTTATCTGGGCAGTTGAATCCTAGCTATCCATTAAATTACATGGAGAAACCTCTGACTCGTATTATGTTGGGGCGCTCATTCTGGGATCATGAAATCGTTGTTGATACCACAATGTATCCGGGTCGAACTTCGGGGGCATCTTCGTCAAGTACGGTAATGGTTCAGACCAACGGTAAAGCGGTGACGTATTCGGCAGGAAACAATCAATCGACAGGTCTGTGGGCACCTCAATTACAAGAAGTAACTATTCAAGATGGCGTGGCAGCTACGATTACTGTGATGATCGCGGATGATCTTACAGGTAAGCCGAATCACGAAACGAGTTTGAAACGCCCTCCACGTATGCAAACCAGCTTTGACTACAATGGTTCGAGCTTAACTTTCAAGGTTCCATATGGTGGCCTTATTTACATTCAACCGAAAGTAAAAGAGCTTGGTGAAGTCTCGTTTAGCATTGATGGCGCGTTAAAAGCGGCTTGGTGGAAAGAGGGACAGTGGATTAACACTATTCAATCGGCAGACGCACCAATTGCAGAAATCGATACGGGTTCATTTATTTACACTACACCAATCAGGAATCTAGAATCCGCTGATTTGAACCAATTCGCAACAGATATGAATCGATTCGCTGAAGCGGCAAGTGACTTCTACGGGCGTGATGAGAAACAAAGCACTGGTTTACACCGTAGGTTCACTTATCCAGAACTGAATGCGTTCCGCCATCGTTTTGTGAATGACGTGCAGATTTCGATTGGTGCTGCTCACTCTGGCTACCCAGTGATGAATTCGAGTTTCAATGCAAACCGCACATACATTCCAACCAACCCTGTGAATGATTGGCTATTGTGGCATGAAGTTGGTCATAATTTGGCATCGGCACCTTTCTCAGCGGCGGGCAGTACTGAGGTAACGAACAACCTACTTGCACTTTATATGCAGGAGCTAGAGGGGCGTAACGAAAATCCAGAAATGGATCGTATTGAATCGGATATTAAGAAAGCACCAAAATGGCTAGAGCAAAACGACAAACATGCTTGGTCGCATGGTGATGCTGGTTTGCGTCTAGTTATGTTTGGGCAACTGAAAATCTGGGCAAAATCGAACTTTGCTATTGATGATTGGTATGGTCGTGGAGCAAGCCAATCTTTGGTTTACGGTGATGATGAAGGCTGGAATATGTTCAAGCTTATGCATCGTAAAGCGCGAGGCGATAGAGAAGGTGACTCTAATATGAACTATTGTAGCGCTAGCGAGACTGGGCTTTCTGGTGGAGACTTAATGATGGTGTGCGCTTCTTATGTTTCGAACTATGACTTAAGTGACTTCTTTGTCGCTTGGAACGTGGGCGAAATTTCAATGACTAATGCTAATGGCTCAAAATCTTACAGTGGAGGCATCAGCGAGAAAGGTCGTAGTTTGATAAAGGAATTAAACTTGCCGAAGCCAAAGGATAGCCCTTTACAGGTCGACTCTATCTAACAGGGACAACCATCGTTTAAACTGCTTATTGCTTGAATCAAACGCCACACTTCACTTTAGTGTGGCGTTTTACAGCCATAAAAGAGATCTATGCGAAAAAGCAGGTTAAACTGCGCGTATCATAATTCTAAAGGATGGTGCCATGTACCACGGTCATATCTATTTCCCTCTGCGATTTGCAGAGCAAGCAGAAACACTGCGTCAGAAAATTTTAGCGGAACGTAAAGATGTATTAGAGGTTTTCCCATTAATACAGCGTTTGGTTGGTCCACATAAGATGCCAATGTTTGAGATTCACTTTGCGAACAAAGAGTCGGGCATTGTTGAATGGCTTGAGCAAGAACGCGGTGATATGTCGGTGCTTATTCACCCTGTAACTGGCGGTGAAGAAACTTTGGATCACACAGTACGAGCGATCTGGCTTGGTCGTGAATTGGGTGTCTTTGAAGAAACGCTTACTAGCTAATCAAATATACCAATATTGCACTTAACTCATTCCGACCGGAAAATACATGAACAATAAAAAGGCTCCTCAAATGAGGAGCCTTTGTTTTAAGGAGCCGTTTTACCAAGAAACCGGTTATCAAGAGCCTCTGGTTATCGGGCTGAACCGTTAACCAGAGTAGGGGGATTAAGCCTCTGCCGTTACTTTAGAGCCGCTCATCTTTTTAAGAGCCGCGTAACCAAAGCCTGTTACCGCTGTACCTGCTGCAATCGCCAATAGGTACATTAGAACTGGAGAGATAGCACCAGGAATCAGTAGTACGAACAAGCCGCCGTGTGGAGCCATTAGCTGAGCACCAAACATCATTGAAAGAGCACCTGTTAGTGCACCACCTGCCATACAAGCTGGGATAACACGCATTGGATCTTTCGCTGCGAATGGGATTGCACCTTCAGAGATGAAACATAGGCCAAGAACGAATGATGCTTTACCTGCTTCACGCTCGCCTGCTTCAAACTTGTCTTTCACTAGGAAAGTCGCAAGGCCCATACCTAGAGCTGGAACCATACCTGCTGCCATGATAGCCGCCATTGGTGCGTAAGTTTGCGAAGCCAGTAGACCAACACCGAATGTGTAAGCGGCTTTGTTTACCGGACCACCAAGGTCGAAACACATCATTGCGCCTAGAATCACACCTAGAAGAATCGCATTAGACGTACCCATGTTGTTTAGGAAAGTTGTCATCGCGCTCATCACGCCAGAAACAGGACCACCTACGATGTAAACCATCACAAGACCAGTGAACAAACTCGCGATAAACGGAATGATCAGGATAGGCTTGAGGGCTTCCATTGACTGTGGAAGTTGAACCTTGTCGGCAATGAGTTTTGCAGAGTAACCTGCAATGAAACCTGCCGCGATACCACCTAGGAAACCTGCGCCCGTTGAGCTAGCCAGCATACCGCCAATTAGACCTGGAGCCAGACCCGGACGGTCAGCAATTGAGAATGCAATGAAACCAGCAAGAACAGGAATCATCAGTGCGAATGCAGAACCACCACCGATAGTCATCAGTGCTGCTGCCAGTGTGCCTTCTTCTTTAAACGCTTCGATACCGAATACGAAAGAGAGTGCGATGATCAAACCACCCGCAACAACCACAGGAAGCATGTGAGATACACCTGTCATCAGGTGCTTGTACACGCCTTTCTTCTCGTCAGCAGGCGCTGAATTTGAAGACGCTGTGTGTTGGTATGGTTTAGCTTCTGCGAATGCTTTTTCCATCTCTTGCTTTGTTTTCTTCAAAGCAGGGCTTGTTGTAGTTTTGTACAGCGCTTTGCCGTTAAAACGATCCAGAGGAACGTCGATGTCTGCTGCGATGATAACTAGATCAGCGTCTGCGATTTCTTGGTCTGTCAGTTGGTTTTTCGCACCTACAGAGCCGCGAGTTTCCACTTTAATTTGGTGGCCTAGGCGTTTGCCTTCAGCTTCAAGCGCTTCAGCGGCCATAAAGGTGTGTGCAACACCCGTTGGGCAAGCGGTAATCGTTACGATCTTTTTGCTGCCTGTCGCTGGAGAAGTACCAGTAACTTCCACTGTAGTCTCAACTTGAGAAGCGTCTAATACCGTTGCTTCTGCTACCGCTTTCTCTAGGAATGCTTTTGCATCAGCTGTGCATTCAGAGATAGCCGCTTGGTACACTTTCTTACCAACAAAACGTGCTTTATCAACATTTTTGTTAGCTGCGATAACTACAACGTCGCTGCTGTCGATAGCGTCTTGCGATACAGTTGAATCAGGTAACACGCTTGATTGACATTCAATAGCAGCGTTCCAACCTAGTGCTTTTGTCGCTTGCTCTAACAAGCCCGCGGCGATGATGCTGTTTGCTACGCCACTTGGGCAAGCTGTGATAATGGTAATATTCATAATAAACCTTTTGTCCTATTTGCTTGTGTCTAACTGGCTAGTTGGAGCACTAAGCGCCTGTAATTGGATATTTTGTAGTACTGAATCCAGCTCTTGTTGGCTGGTGATGCCCACGCCTACCTGTGAAACTGCTAGAGCAGATAGGGCGGTTGCGAATTTAATAAGTTCTGGTTTTGGCATCTGTTGCATGTGACCCCAACATAGGCCAGCAACCAATGTGTCACCTGCACCTACCGTGCTGACTACTTGCATGCGCGGTGGTTGAGCATGTAACCATTCACCTTGGTTTAGCCACATCACGCCTTCTGCGCCAAGTGATACCACGATGTTCTCGATGCCTTTTTCACTTAGGGCTTGGCCCGCGTGTTGGCATTGGTCACGAGTTGTCAGCTCTGCATTGAACAGCTGAGACAGCTCTTCATCGTTTGGTTTGATCAACCATGGTTGTGCATTGATACCGGCTTTAAGTGCGTCACGGCTGCTATCAAATAGAACCTTCTTACCTAAATCGTGTAAGCGTTGAACCCAAGAAGCGCAAAGCTCAGGAGAGATACCTTGTGGCAAGCTGCCTGCAATCACGAAGTAATCGTGCGTTTCAGCAAGTTCTAATAGGGTTTCTTCGAACGCTTTAATCGCGTCAGCATCAACAGGAACACCTGGGAAGTTGATGTCGCTTACTTGGCCTGAGTTTTCAACCAGTTTTACGTTGATGCGAGTTGCGCCATCAACACGGATGAAGCGGTCAGTTGCGCCCATCTGTTCAAACAGTTGGCAGAACGCTTCTTCGTTATTGCGACCAAGGAAACCTGTTACGGTCACTTTCGCGCCAAGCTCTGAAAGAACTTTTGCGACGTTTACGCCTTTGCCCGCTGCATGCAGAGAGCCTTTGTTTACTAGGCTAACTGAACCTACATTTAGTGCGTCGATAGCGCCTGTCAGGTCTAGAGCAGGGTTAAGCGTTACAGTAACGGCTTTGATTTGTTTATCAGACATATCGACTCCTTAACCTTCGCCAAGGCCTGAAGCGATAGCTTTGCCAATCGATTCAAGTGCTTGTGCTGCGTCATCACCTTCAGCAACAAACTGAAGCTGGTGGCCGTGTTTAACGCCAAGAGCGATCACTTTCATCAAGCTCTTCGCGTTCACTTCTTTTCCGTCGCCATCTAGGTTTGACACGCGGATTGTTGATTCGAATTTCTTCGCTTCAGCGACTAGCATTGCACCCGGACGAGCGTGCAGGCCGTGTGCGTTTTTGATTTTGAATACTGCGCAGTTGTCATCGTCTTGAGAAGCTGTAGAAACCGCTTCACCTTTCAGAAGACCAATCACTTGCGCTGCGTCAGCGGTTAACAGTTGTTGCTGTTTACCTTCGAAAACCATCTTGCTTAGGTTTGCCAGAATAGATTGGTGCGCGCTGTTGCAAGCTGCGAATGCTACCAATGCTTTAACTGGTGTGCCTTCGTATTCACAATGGTTCGCTGTTGAAACGAAAGATACGCCAGTGCGTGTTACGCCTTTGTCGCTGCCCAACAACCACAGGCCTTGGCCTAGGTGAGTTGGTGTTTTTGTTACTAGGTCAGCAACGAATGCGTTGTCTGTGCAACCTGTGTTCTTAAGTAGGCCACCCGCAACTGCAGACATTTGAATCATGTCGCTCGCAGGGAACAGTAGCTGAACTAAAGAAGCGTCTAGGTCGGCTTCAAGCTGAACTTCGCCGTTAAGTAGAGCGATGATTTCGTCTTCTGATTTCGCTTGCTTTAATTTCTCTTCAACACCGTCAGCTGCTAGCACTTTCGTTAGCTGCTTAAGAATGCCTAAGTGCTCGTCAGATTTAGCTGCAATACCAATCGCAACGTAAACACGGTTGCCGTCTGCCCAATCAATACCTTCAGGGAAGTGGTGTACCGCAACGCCTGTCTCTTTCACTAGGCCACGAGTATCTGTTGTTCCGTGAGGAATCGCGATGCCGTTACCTAGGAACGTAGAGTTCTGGTTTTCACGGTTCAGCATTCCTTCAACGTAACCAGAGTCAACTAAGCCTTTAGCTGTCAGGTCGCCAGCAATGTTTTGGATTGCTTTGAATTTGTCTTCGGCAGTTTGGCCTAGAGTGATGTCAGATTTTGATAATTTAAGCATGGTGCCTCTTTAGCGTATCGCTTGAGAATTTGTGTATCGCTACGATTCAGTCTAGAGCAAGATTTATGGAGCTTGCTCTTTGTTTTATCTTGGCTGAATCGGTTCAGCATTCAGTGTAAAAAAATTCAGCAAAGCCAATTCTGTTAACCAAAATAGTTTTGCTGCGTGTCGTAATTTCAGTTTCGTTCATAACGAGAAGTTGAATCACGACAAATGACGCTCAATCCATTCAAAAGGATGATTGAAGTCACTTTTCAGATTTTGCTGAATCCTTTCAGCTTTTATACTGAATCGATTCAGCATATAATTCAACTAATCCAAGGATCAGAAGATTGGTAATATGATCCTACGCACAAAATACAGGTCACCCATATGACACTAGATGAGATTGCCAAACTAGCCGGTGTATCGAAAACCACAGCCAGCTATGTGATAAACGGCAAGGCGCAGAAATACAGAATTAGTGAGAAGACTCAGCAGAAAGTAATGGCGGTGGTAGACGAGTATAACTACCGTCCAGACCATGCTGCTTCGTCGTTGCGTGCTGGTAATAGCCGTTCATTTGGTTTGATTATTCCTGATCTGGAAAACAGCAGTTACGCGCGTTTGGCAAAATTGATAGAGCAGAACTCACGTAAAGTGGGCTATCAAATCCTGATTGGTTGTTCTGATGATGACGCCGAAACTGAACGCAAAGTAGCGGAAGCGTTGGTGAGCCGTCGTATTGATGCTTTGCTGGTGGCGAGCTCTATGCCAGACGCTAACGAGTTTTACTTGAAGCTGCAAAACTCGGGGACGCCAGTCATCGCGATTGACCGTCCGTTAGATGATGAACACTTTGCCTGCGTGATCAGTGAAGACTTCGAAGCCGCCTTTGAACTGACGCATTCAATTCTAGATGACAACATTCACAGTGTTGGTTTAATCGGCGCACTGCCTGATCTGAACATTTCACGCGAACGCCAGTTGGGTTTTGAAGCGGCGAATAAGGCTCATACACAACAAACAGGGCTAACAGAAAACAAGCCGATGGTTGTGGGTTATGGTGAACACTTTGACAGAGAATCTGGACGAGAAGTGTTTGAAGAGTGGATTGCTACAGGCACAGTGCCCGATGCGATTGTGACTATGTCTTACACCTTGTTAGAAGGTGTGTTGGATGTGATGGTTGAAAAGCCAGAGCTGATCAATCAAGTGAAACTGGCAACCTTTGGTGATAACCGTTTATTGGATTTCTTACCTTTTAAAGTCCACTCACTGCCACAGCAATTCGAAGTGATTGCAGACAGCGCCTTTGCTTTGGCTTTGAACGCGTCTGCTAAACGTTACCAAGCGGGTATTGAGCTAGTGCCAAGAAGCTTAGTAAAACGAGGCTAGCTCGAATTTTACGCTTGGCTAGAAGCCTCGCGTTTAGCTCGAACTTGGTTTTAACTCGAACCTGCAATTAACTAGAACTCAGCAATAAGCCCATTTCTACAATGGCAACAATGCCGAGCAACAAAGCCAACACTTTCCAAAACTGGATCGGGTTTCGGTTTATCAAAGGTTGCTTGGCTTTGCTTTTGACCAAGCTTTGGTTTGGTGTGTAAAGATCTGCCACAAAATCCCCTAACACTTGATGACGTTCGCTTGGTGATTCCGCGCAGGCTTTTTGTAACACCAAATCTACCCAACTTGGCAAGTCAGCTCGTTTCTGTGTGATGGGTTGGTATTCCCACTGATGATGACGAGATTGCTTAAGCGATTGTGCAGTCATTTCAGAGTAGGGCAATCCACCTGTTAGCATCTCATAGCCGATCACGGCGATAGAGAACAGATCCGAGCTTGTGGTGGCCGTGTTGTGCTTGATGGTCTCTGGCGCTATGTAATTGACCGCGCCTAATGGTGTGTCGTCTTTGTCGGTGAGCTCTCCCTCTTCAAGGCCTCTCACTAACACCGCACCAAGGTCGA
Organism: Vibrio sp. 10N.247.311.14; assembly: GCF_041467715.1. Classification (NCBI taxonomy): domain Bacteria; kingdom Pseudomonadati; phylum Pseudomonadota; class Gammaproteobacteria; order Vibrionales; family Vibrionaceae; genus Vibrio; species Vibrio sp. 10N.247.311.14. Next base: position 10,643 of record NZ_JBFSVE010000006.1, on the reverse strand, counting down.
TGATTTTTACCTCACCATCACGTTGAATCATGATGTTTTCCGGTTTTAAGTCTCGGTGCACCATGTCTGCACGTTGTAATACTCGAATGCCTTGTGTGATTTTTTCTAGTATGTCGCGCACTTCATTGAGTGACGGTTTTGGGTTGTCGTACATCCATTGTCTTAGGGTGATACCTTCTACCCATTCGCAGATTTGGTATAAGAATTGCGAGTTCTCTGGCGTCGGGTAAACCTTCATTACTCTCTTGTTTTTTAACAAGATCCCCGCCCATTGTTCATTAAAGAAAGCTCTGAGTTGCGAAGGGCTATCGTGATATTGAACGGAAGGGACTTTCAGCACGAACTCGGTTTGTGTCTCTTTCTGCATCACACGATACACATGGCTTCTTGACCCTGCATACAACACCTCAAGTACCATGAAGTTGTCGATACTTTGCCCGAGCTTTAAAGCGGGTGGGATTGCCCGTTTAGCCAGCTTCTCATGGAATTCAATCAGCGAAGGTTTAGGCAGATGGCTGACTTGCACAATCAAGCAGCTCACGTTGTCTGAGCTATTGTGGCTTAAAGCAGTGTTACAGATGGTTTGCGCTGCGTATTCGAAATCCGCTCCGGGTTTATCGATGTGTTCTTTGAAGGTGTTGGGAGATACAAACTCGTGCACGCCATCAGATGTCAGGATAAAGCAGTCGTTTTTCTTGATAGGCAGGGTTTGATAGTCAACGTTGAGTTGGTTGTCCATGCCTAAGGCGCGTGTAAGATAATGCTTCTGTCCCATATTTTTACGGGTGTGGTCGCGGGTCAGTTGGCGTAATTCTCCATCTCTGAGTAAGTAAATGCGGCTGTCGCCAACGTGGAATATATGTGCGGTGTTTGATTTTAATATCACGCTGCTGAACGTCGAAACGAGGGCATTGTGGTTCACTTGTTGTGCGGGATGAATATTAGAAACAGACGTGTTGAAGAGCCAAGAATTGAGGGACGTTAAGACCTTTTGCGCCGAACGTTGGATGCTCCAGCTTTGGGGAGTTGCGTAATAGTCGTCGATAAACTGCATCACGCTGGTGTGACTGGCTTTCTGGCCGTGTTCACTGCAACTTGCGCCGTCTGCTATGCAGGCAACACTGCCTTTCAACTCTTGCTCTGCGCGAGTTTTTGGGTGTTTTACAATGATGGCATCTTGGTTTTCATCTCGTACGCCTTGATTCGAATAACCACCAAACTTAAGCGTTAACTGGTTGTTGGATTCTGGCGTGATGACTTGCCCTTGGCTGAATGAAATTGTCATAACTGGTCTTCTTCTTAACTGCTCTTCTTCCCGCTTCCTTGACAGAACATCCTAGGAAGAACAAAAGCCCTAGTGAACTTAGAGCCTTTGAACGAAGCACCTAGCATTGATGTATCCGCTAAGGTGCTTCTCCCGATTCAATAATATCAATGCTTCATAGTACAGACCTAGCTTGAAACATTAATCAGCGTGACACTGCCATCGTCGTTTACTTCGGCGATTTGACCGTTAGGCTCTTCCATGAACAGTAGAGTCACAAAGCCAAGTACCGCTGTTGCAGCAATCACTAAGAAGAAGGTTTGGTAGCTCACGAATGACAACACAGTTAGGTAAACTACTGCACCCACGTTACCGTAAGCGCCCGTCATACCTGCAATTTGACCTGTCATACGACGCTTGATTAGAGGAACCGTTGCGAATACCGCACCTTCACCCGCTTGCACGAAGAAAGAACACGCCATCGCCGCAACAACCGCTAGCCATACAGGCCATGTGCTGTCGACTTGACCCATTGCGAAGTAACCCACAGCAAGACCAATCGTTAGAATAAGCAGTGTTGGTTTACGACCGAATTTATCTGAAATCCAACCACCACCTGGGCGAGACATTAGGTTCATAAAGGCATAAGCCGATGCAACCATACCTGCAAGAACCGGTGTTAATTCAAAGGTTTCAGAGAAGAACAGTGGCAGCATAGAAACCACAGCCAGTTCAGAACCAAATGTTGCGAAGTACAATACGTTAAGTACCGCTACTTGCTTGAACTTGTACTGGTGAATCTCAGGCACTTCTTCTTTAAATACGTTCTTGTTTACTTTCCAAACTTGCGACACTTCGTACACGTAAAGTGCTGCTAAACCTGCATACACAGAGTAAACCGCCATGTCAGACAACATGTTGATGTTGCTTGGTGATAGCTTCCAAGTCAGTAGCGCTAAAGCGGCATACATAGGGATCTTCATAATAAGTAGGAAGAAAAAGTCACCCTTTGATGTCACTTCCATTGCTGTTACTTGAGCAGGTTTGAAGTAAGTAGAACCTTTTGGTGTATCTGACACGTTTTTGTAGAAGATAAACGAGAACGCTAAGCTCATTACGCCGGTAATACCGACCGCATAACGCCAGCCGTCTTCACCACCAAACGCTAGAGCGAGAGTTGGAAGTGTGAACGCCGCTGCTGCTGAACCGAAGTTACCCCAGCCGCCGTAAATACCTTCTGCAGTACCCAGTTCGTTGTGTGGGAACCATTCAGACACAAGACGAATACCGACAACGAAACCTGCACCAATGAAGCCCAGTAGGAAACGAGCGATTGCTGCTTGAATGAAAGAGTCTGCCAGAGCAAACATGAAACAAGGGATAGAACAGACCGCGAGTAGCGAAGAGTAAACCAACCTTGGGCCGTATCTATCGGTTAGCATGCCTATTGCGACACGTGCCGGAATGGTCAATGCAACGTTGAGGATCAGGAGGGTTTTGATCTCTTCAGTAGAAAGACCAAGCGTAGTTTTTACCATTTGCAGTAGTGGGGCAAAGTTGAACCACACAACAAAGGTAATGAAAAAGGCCATCCAGCTTAGGTGTAATACCTTCATCTTACCCGTAAATGAAAGCAGCGAAAATTTAGTGTTATCCATGGTTTAAATCCTTTAAATCTGGAAAATTACCCGGTTTGTGCACCTGCGTTACTTCCGAACTTAGAACGCTTTTAATGTGCATAAACCCTGTGCCGAAATTGCGCACGCCAATAAGCGTTTGCATGATGGTGTCGGCGGTTTAGTTAACTGGCGATAGCAAGTGGTGCGAGAACTTGAACTTGTTCTCCTTGCTTGCGAACTTCAAATTTCACGAGCTTGAGCTCAGGCTGTTCAAGACATTCGCCAGTTTCTAAGTGGTAATGCTGCTTGTATAAGGGTGAGGCCACGTAAGGTTCTCCGCTTAATGAACCAATTATACCACGTGACATCACATTCGCCTTGCCGATAGGGTCGTAATTAGAGAGCCCATAAAGCGTGTCGCTGCGCTTGCAGTAAAAAATAGCCACTTGGTTATCGTCTACTTTGGCGCAAATTCCCCCGTTTGGGGTTAGATCGCTAGTGCTGCATACGGTTGTCCAATTTTCCATGACTTTCTCCTAGTCTAAAATTGAGTTTTTATTTTTTTATTGATGAACCTGATGAAATTTATGAAACCTCAGTCACTTCGATTTGGTCTGCTTTAGCGAGCTTTTCATCGCGTTTTGAATTCGAAGCATCACTCAAGCTCGGCTTAGGAAAACGCTGCTCTCGCTCTTTGATGAAAGAGAGGCTAGTGTCCATTTCTTCACTGTTGATGTAGTGCTGGAAGCGCTTCATCTTCTCAGGGTTTTCAATGGTGGTTTTCCATTCACACTGGTACTTCTCGATGTTGAGTGCGATGTCCGCTTCGAGTTCTTCAGCTACGTTGAGCTTGTCTTCAATCACGACTTGCTTGAGGTATTCGATGCCGCCTTCAAGGTTCTCCATCCATACCGATGTACGCTGTAAGCGGTCTGCGGTACGTGTGTAGAACATCAAAACGCGGTCGATGTATTTAAGGAGTGTGGTTTCATCAAGGTCGGTAGCGAAAAGGTCACCATGGCGAGGGCGCATACCGCCGTTACCACAGATGTAGAGGTTCCAACCTTTGTCGGTGGCGATAATGCCAAAATCTTTTGATTGGGCTTCTGCACATTCACGAGTACAGCCAGAAACCGCAAACTTGATCTTGTGTGGTGAACGCAGGCCTTTGTAGCGGTTCTCAAGTCGAATCGCTAAGCCAACACTGTCGTCGACACCGTATCGACACCAAGTGCTACCGACACAAGATTTCACGGTACGAACCGATTTACCGTAGGCGTGGCCCGTTTCAAAACCTGCATCAATCAGCTTTTTCCAGATGATAGGCAGTTCGTTAAGCTGTGCGCCAAACAAGTCGACACGCTGACCGCCCGTGATTTTGGTGTACAGGTCGAACTCTTTAGCGACTTCGCCTAAAACAATCAATTTATCTGGAGTGATTTCACCGCCAGCAATACGCGGAACTACCGAGTAAGTGCCGTCTTTTTGCATGTTGCCAAGGTAGATGTCATTGGTGTCTTGCAGCTCGATATGTTGATCTTCAAGGATGTAATCGTTCCAGTACGAAGCCAGAATCGAACCGACAGCCGGTTTACACACAGTACAGCCCAATCCGTTGCCGTGAGAATCTAACAGCTCGTCGAAGGTCTTGATTTTGTTGACGCGAATGATGTCGGTAAGCTCTTGGCGAGAATAAGCAAAGTGCTCACAGATATCGTTAGAGACTTCCACACCTAGGTTACTTAGCTCGCTATCGAGAACCTGTTTCGCAAGGGCAGAACAACCGCCACAACCTGTTGAAGCGTTGGTGGTTTCTTTTAGAGCCGCCATCGTGGTGCAGCCAGCTGAAACGGCCTCTTTAATATCGCCTTTGGTCACATCAAAACATGAACAGATCACAGCGCTATCAGGCAGAGCTTCAACACCCATTGCAGAGCCAGAATCATCGGCCACGTTAGGTAAAATTAGCACTGATGGGTTTTCAGGAAGGGGCATATCATTTTGCTTGATTTGCAGTAGCGAACCGTAGGCTTCTGCATCACCCACTAACACAGCACCAACAATCTTTGTGCCGTCAGCCGAGATGATCAGGCGCTTATAAACTTGTTCTATTTCATCGTTGTAGGTATACGATTGAGCACCTTCTGTCTTGCCGTGCACTTCACCAATACTGGCCACATCGACGCCAAGCAGTTTGAGCTTGGTGCTCATGTCGGCGCCAGTGAACGCAGCGTCGTCAGTACCGTCAGAGACAATATGCGCAGCCGCGATTTTCGCCATTGAATAGCCAGGGGCGACTAAGCCGAAGATCTTGTTGTCCCAAAGGGCACATTCACCAATCGCATACACGTTGTCGATGTTGGTTTGGCAGTGATCGTTAATCACAATGCCGCCACGTTCACCAATGGCGATATCAGAGCTGCGAGCTAAGGCATCTTGAGGGCGAATACCCGCAGAGAACACGATCATATCGGTTTCAAGGTGGGTGCCGTCTGCAAAGTTCATACGGTAGCGAGCGTTTTCTCCGTCGACTATTTCAGAGGTCGCTTTCTCGGTGTGAACCTGCACCCCAAGGTCTTCAATCTTTCTGCGCAGTAGCGCACCGCCACCGTCATCTAATTGTACGGCCATCAGGCGAGGTGCAAATTCCACCACATGGGTTTCTAAGCCAAGGTTTTTGACTGCGTTTGCGGCTTCTAAACCCAGCAGTCCACCACCAATCACCACGCCCGATTTGCTGCCTTTACTTGAGAGCTCAATGGCGTCTAAATCTTCGATGGTGCGATAAACGTGGCAGTGTTCTTGGTCGTTACCGGGAATAGGGGGAACAAAAGGGAATGAGCCGGTCGCCAAGATTAGCTTGTCGTAACTTTCAACGTGACCACTTTCAGTGATGACTTGTTGATTGGCGGTGTCTAGCTTGGCAACCTTCTGGTTCAACAAGTAGTTCACGCCGTTGCTTTGGTAATACTCTTCACTGGTCAATGACAGGTCATCAGCGCTTTTACCATTAAAGTAAGCCGTTAGCTGAACACGGTCGTAGGCCAGCCTTGGTTCTTCACTGAAAGTAATCACATCAAACTCATCACTGTCTGATTGCAGGATGTTGTCGATAAATTTGTGTCCAACCATGCCGTTACCAACAACGACGATTTTCTTCTTGCTCATAATCCATTCCTTATTCTCGGCGTCACCATCACTAGCATCTAATTTCTAGTCGTTAGCAGATGAATACCGGGTTGAGATTCCACTCAATTCATAATCATCAAGAAAAACAAAAATGTTTTTTCTAAGTCTTGGTTTTTAGTGGAGCAAGGAGGATGCCAGATTACGGTTCGTTCATTTAAATAAAAATTAACTTATAATTTTCAGTGGTTTAAAAAATAGAGGTAGCACGCAATTACCCCTAAAGTGGTATGTAAAATTTTTGTTAGATTTATATAAATGAGCGTTTGTGGTGCAACTTTCAGCAAGATGGTGCAAAAATTAAGTTTCTATCTTGGTTAAGTTCTAATTGGTTCATTGCTGATATTTGTGTTTTTATTAAGTTGTTGTTTTTAAATGAAATTATTTGCTATGCATCAGCTGTTATTAAGTGGCGTGTTATTTGCTTGTTTTCACTTATTACAATTATGGATAATTGAGCGAGAAACGGATGACCGATTCAAACAGCGGCTGGATAAAATCGACCTGTGCTTATTGTGGTGTAGGGTGTGGAATAGAAGCGAGACCGACATCGCTAGGAAAACTAGAAGTACGTGGTGATAAAGATCATCCATCAAACTATGGAAAGCTATGTACTAAAGGGATCGCGCTCGGCGACACCGTCACGCCTTTGGGTCGTCTTACACAGCCTGCTCATATTCAGAATGAGCAAAAACAAGAGCTGGACTGGAACAGTGCCACTCAGTTGGTCGCAGACAAATTCAATCAAACCATCGAAGAATTTGGGGCCGATTCGGTTGCGTTCTATGTTTCTGGGCAGCTGCTGACCGAAGACTACTATGTTGCCAATAAACTGATGAAAGGCTTCATTGGTAGTGGCAACATCGACAGTAACTCTAGGTTGTGTATGGCTTCAACCGTGGTCGGGCATAAGCGAGCATTTGGCGCAGACACAGTACCGGTATGCTACGAAGATCTCGAGCAAGCCGATCTAGTCGTGATTACAGGTTCCAACCTAGCATGGTGTCATCCGGTACTTTTCCAAAGATTAAGAGCCGCAAAACAAGCCAACCCTGCACTGAAAGTCATCGTCATCGACCCGCGTTATACCGACACCTGTGAAATTGCTGATATACACTTGGCATTGGAATCAGGCTCAGACGTCGCATTGTTCAATGGTTTATTGGGTTACCTCGATGATAACGACAAGCTAGATGCAGACTACATAGAAAACCACACCCAAGGCTTTACTGAATCGATTCGATCTGCGACTCACTACCGTTATACAGAGTCAGGTTATACCGAATCAGGCTGGGGCGACAAAAGTGTTCCTGAGCTTACAGGGTTAACAGAGCAGCAGCTAAAACAGTTCTACAGCTTGTTTGCATCGAACGAGAAGGTGCTGACCATTTACTCTCAAGGCGTGAACCAATCGACACAAGGGTGTGACAAGGTGAATGCGATTATTAACTGCCATTTAGCCACCGGGAAAATTGGCAAGCCGGGTATGGGGCCATTCTCCGTAACAGGTCAGCCGAATGCAATGGGCGGGCGAGAGGTGGGTGGGTTAGCCAATACTTTAGCGGCGCACTTTGAATTTGGTGATCCGCAATCACACCAAACGGTGAGCGAGTTCTGGCAAACCGACAGCTTAGCCACACATGCGGGTTTAAAAGCGATTGATCTGTTTGATGCCATGAATGAAGGCAAAATCAAAGCGGTGTGGATTATGGCAACCAACCCAGTTGTGAGCCTGCCTGACAGTGAAAAGATCAAAGCGGCATTAGAGAAGTGCCCATTTGTGGTGGTGTCTGATTGTATTGCCGATACTGAAACCACTCGCTTGGCCGATGTGGTGCTGCCCGCGCAAGGGTGGAGCGAGAAATCGGGCACTGTGACCAACTCTGAACGCCGAATCTCACGTCAACGCCGCGTGTTACCAAGCCCAGGGGAAGCCAAACCCGATTGGTGGATATTAAAAGAAGTCGCACAAAAAATGGGATTCAACGAGCAATTCGAGTTCCGCCACGAAGGTGAGATCTTTAAAGAGTATTGCGAGATGACAGCGCTCGGCAATGAAACAGGTAAAGCGCGTGACTTGTGCTTAATTGGACTCACGCAACTGGATGAAAAAGGCTATGGCGAACTCACTCCACAGCAATGGCCAGTACTTGAGTATCAACCAGAGATCATCGAACAGCGCATGTTCACCAATGGTGAGTTCTTTACCGAATCAGGCAAAGCGCAGTTTATTGCAGTTGAGCACGACAAACCGATTGCCGATACCAGCCTTGAATTCCCACTTATCATGAACACAGGGCGAATCCGAGACCAATGGCACACCATGAGCCGCACAGGTTTGGCGGCAGGCTTAGGTGAACACACCCCAGAACCGTTTGTCGCCATGCACCCAGATACCGTTTCAGAACTGAACTTGGATGAATTTGGGCTAGATGCTTTCAACCACGCCACTATTAATCCAGTGGTGAAAGTGCGCAGCGCACAAGGGGAGTGCCAAGCCCGCTTAGTGGTGACCAAAGAGATGCGCCGCGAACAAGTCTTCATGCCTATCCACTGGAACGCACCCACCGCCAAAGACAGCAAACCATGCGAACTAATCTTGCCTCATACCGATGCCGCATCAGGTCAGCCAGAATTCAAACATACCCCAGTGATGGTTGAACCGTGTGGCTATCGCAGTGAAGCCGCACTGGTCAGCGACAAAGTGATGGACTGCAGTGGCTTTGATTACTGGGTTCGCCAAAGAGTGGAGGGCGGTTTTCTGTATCGCATCTCATCATCTAAGAACCCTATGGAGCTGGTTATTCAGCTTGCTAATACCCTCGATGCCTTGCCAGAACCTGACGCAGAAGCGATTAAATCACTCCATTACCACGGCAATAAATCATTCAAGAACTACGGCTCTGCCAAGCTGGGTCAGTCTGGCGTAAAGCAAGCCTTCGTGGTGAACAGTAAGCTAGACCATCAAAGCATCGACTGGCTGGTGGAGTGCTTAACCCGAGAAGCCGATGAAGAGTTCGAAGCCGAGTTTTTGAGTACCATGGCGAAGTAGTTACTACCTCTAACCTATTAATACCAAGAGTTAAGCGCCGACAATTACGTCGGCGTTTTTGTTTGAAAACACGATATTCAAAGATATGACTATTCATTATCGAGCTGCGGTTTACTCACATATTGGGGAGTTTTCTGCATTTTGCAGAAACTATATGGAAAATTTCTGCTTTTCGTCATGTTTGATACGAAGATAAGTAGGTAAGATAATGTTATTAAATGAGTTATTAGACTAAGTGTAGTGTGTCTTGGAAACTAGACAGAATTGTTTCGGGGACAAAATGCAGAATTATTCTGTCTAATATAGCTGTTATGTTCATGCCGTCATGTCATGGCTTACTGATAATGAATAATAAAGAGCATCGTATGTATATAGGTTTTTACACTCAGAAAGAATTAGTCGTAGTTGGTAAAAACGATATGCATTTACTAACTGATAAGACCCCCCTGATCAATAAGTCAAGCCTGGATGATCTCGATAAAATAATCATTACCCATGATTCAGATGACTTTAAAATAACAGTTACTAGAGATGGTTTATTTGGGATCAGGATTAAAAGTATAGAAAGTGATTATCCAAGTCCACAAAGTATGGCTGAACATTGTAACGATAGGTCAACCGAGAAATGGAGATTGTATGTTGATCATATAAATGCATTTCAAGTTGCTTTAATGACAGCATCTTTAATTTCTGGTTTCAAAAGTGATCTTAGCGGTGTACACGATATTACTAGGGAAGATGCACTTATACTAAAAGAAGACATGAGGTTTGAGGGGCTAACTTCAGAGAGTAATAAGACCAAAATTAGAATGTTTGATAGCAACCGAACACGAGTTTTTTGTGCTCAGCAGTTCCTATTCGAAGAATATTTCGAACATTGTTTAGTACGCTTTAAAAGTATTATTAAAGCTAAGGCTATTTCTCATGTAGCAAACTTAGCAAGGTCACTAGTTCATTATCAGTCAGGAAATAATAACCTTGCTTTAGCGTTATCGTGGTTTGATATCGAAATATTGCTAAAGAGAAAGCTAAAGTTGCATTTGGAAGAGCCTTCTATTAACTACACCGTTGATAAAAGTAAAGGTACCAAACGTTTTAATAACGGTCGGTGTAAATATCTTGTAGAAGAAATGGAAGTAGCAAAAGTAGTCGAAATTTTGGAACTACTCGAGTTAATAACGTATGACCTTTATTCTAGTATTTCTAAATGTAGAAAAGAACGAAATAAGATGGTGCACGGTTCGAATCTAGTAGTGAGCAGTGAAACTGCAAATAATTGTATTTCCCTTTTGTTACAGCTTATAAATTCAGAGTTTAACAGTGATTTGAAAATTAACACATCAAGGTCAATGTCTCTTTTTTAGTTCATAAAAATGAACATAACAAGGCGTTTAAACGGAACAAAAACAGTGGGTTACGTTTCGCTTCGCTACACATTATAACCCACAATTTTTGTCCGCTTAATGCGGCTACATGGATTCCCCCGGTTGTCAAACATCCGCTAAACTTATGTTGATGGGTT